>JABSON010000088.1 GCA_013215915.1 Campylobacteraceae bacterium
ACTGGACCCTCGTGATGGGGACAGCGGGGAGGTGGAGTCCAATTATACAAGTTATATCATATTGTCATGAATTTTCGTTTTCTCTCCACGTTCTACACGCAAAAAAATTAATTAAAAATAAATATTTTAAATTTTTATCTTTTCTAATCTCTTTTCTTTTTTTAGCTTACTTATTTTATCTCATAATTTCATCATTTTTTATTGTTAAAAACCAATTTACAGATATAGGAGATAGCACTTATGTTAATCAAATAAGACTTGATGATTATACTAATAGATTATCTTCTTTTTTAATTAAAGATTGTAATAATTATGAATTATGTGAAGTTCAAGCTTTATTAGATTTTGTAACAGCTATACCTTATAAAATAAATAAAAACATTGCCAAATCCTCAAAACAAGTAATAAAACAAAACTATGGAGATTGTGATGATAAAAGTAATCTTTTGATCTCTATGCTCAAACTACGATCTTATGAAGTATATTTTGTATTAGTTCCCAAACATATATTTGTGATTGTAAATCTTGAAAAGAAAATTCCTAATAAAAAAGCTTTATATATAAATGGAAAAAGATTTTATATTTTAGAATCAACTGCAAAAAATTCTAAAATAGCATTTCCTTTGAGATATAAATTAAATGAAATTGAGGCTATTTTAGATCCTTTTAAAAACGAAATATTAGAGGTAAATAATATAGAATATAAATAAAACTTAAATTTTTTTATTTAATTTTTATTGAAAATACATTGTTTCCATTTTGATATTTATATGTAAATTTATAATCATGTAAATCACAAATTGTTTTTACAATGTATAAACCTAATCCAAATCCATCACTTCTTTTTTCTTCTTGTGAAAAAGCTTGAGTATAATAATCTAAATCATATTTTAGTTTTTGCCCTTGCGATAAAACATCAATAGTTTTTTCACTTACTAATAAATTAGCTTTATGATTAGATGAGAATTTAATTGCATTATCAAGTAAGTTTTTTAAAACAATACTTAAAAGATTTAAATCTGCTTTAAGCGAAAAATCATGTATTTTAGAATCAATTTTAGATGAATCTATCATTAATATTTTAATAGCAGAAGTATAAACATTTAAAAATTTTATATCTTGTTTATCTGCAATCTGAACCTTCGAAGTTATTTTCTCAATTGTTGCTAATTCTTTAATAATCTCATTCATTCTATTATGAGCACGGGATAAGATTTCTTTGTTTTTCGAATCGGGTAGGGTTTCAATTGCAAACATAGCTTTTGTAATTGGCGTTTTTAATTCATGCATCATATTTCGCATAAATAAGTTTTTTGAAGAAATTAAATTATTAATATATATTCTTGAATTATTAAAGTTATTTGCGATTACTCCTATTTCATCAAGGTTTGAAGAACTTGTATCAATATTAAAGTTTCCTTTTGAGAATTCATTTATTTGTTTATTTAAGTACGATAAAGGCATTAATTTTTTCTTTAGAATTAAAAAAAGAGATAAAATTAATGATAATGATGAAAAAAGAATTAATAAAGCTTTTGTATACGAATATGATTCTGCTTTTAAATCTTGAAGCATAATATTATAACCATATTGTTGAATATAAATGAAAATCTTATCTTCATATTCTAATACTCTATATATTCCTAAAAAAGTCCTATGAAGTTCAAGTTCACTTGCATTATTTAAAATTAAAAGCTTAAGATTTCTATTTCTTACCGCTTGAGTATTAAACTTTGAATATAAAGTATTTAACTGAGCATAAGTAGGGTATTGCTGAAAAATAGATAAAAAATTATTTGCAATAATTTCATATCTTTTATGTTGGTTGCGCTCAAAAAACTCTTTATCAACTTTTGTAAAAAACATTGATCCCATAACTATTGCTAAAAAAGCCGTAAAAAAAATAAAATTTATAAATGTTGATATTGAGATATTTTTCATATTATTAACTGGTAACCAATTCCTCTTACAGATTTAATATATGTTTTTTCACTATCAATACTTGATATCTTATTTCTTATTCTTGAAATCATTACATCAATATTTTTTAATGAACTTTCATCTTCTATATGAACTGAATCATAAATAAAATCTTCCCTTGAAACAACACCATTATTTCTTTGAACTAGAAGTTTTAATATATCAAACTCTGCAAGTGTTAAATTTAATAATTCATCTTTAAAATATATTTGTAAATCATCTACTCTTAATTCAAATATCTTTTTTTCTTTTTTTTCTTGTATATTTGAAGCTTGAGTTCTTTTTAATATACTTTTTATTCTTGCACTTAATTCTCTTGGATTATAAGGTTTTGGCAAATAATCATCAGCACCTCGTTCAAGGCCCATTACTTTGTCTAAAATATCATCTCTTGCAGAAGAGATAATAATAGGTATATTTGAAATTTCTCTAATTTTTGGAATTAATTCAAGCCCGTCAATTTCAGGTAAAGTTAAATCTAAAATTAACAATTCATAATCTTTATCAACTCGAAGAGTTGATAAACCTTGATATGGAGAATCTATATTTGTAACTTGCATATCAAACGAAGCTAAATAATCTGTTATTATTTGAGCTAATTCTAAATCATCTTCTATCATTAATATTTTTCTAATAATTTATCCTTTATTTAATAACTAATAATAAAGTCTGACCATATCTATTAATATAAATTCTTTTATGTTTTCTTTTATATTTTTTTAGAGCAGATTTAGTATTTTTTAGATTTGTAATTTCTATATCTTCTATTTGTATTATAACATCTCCAGCTTGGAAACCAACTTTTTCAGCTTTTGATTTTGTTTCTACACTTTTAATTAAAACACCTTTAATACTAGGACTTAATCTATATTGTTTAATAGTATTTTGATCAATATTACTTAGTTTTAGGCCACTTAGTACTTTTTGATTTGATTCTATTACATTTAATGCTGATCTATTTCCTAAAATAATATTAATTTCTATGTTTTTATTATTTCTTTCAATTTGAAGAGTTACTTTAGTATTTGGACTATATTTTGCAATTGCATGTTGTAAATCTGTTCTATCTTTTACAATTTTATTATTAATTGCATAAATTAAATCGCCTCTTTTAATTCCATATTTAGAAGCAGGTGTATTAGCTGCTACATCTAAAATTAAAGCACCTTTTTTATGATTATAAACTTTACTTAGGTCTTTACTTAAATCATCTAAAACTACACCTAAATAACCTCGTGTAACTTTTCCATTTTCAATTAGTTTTTTAACTACATCTTTTAGCATATTTACAGGAATAGCAAATCCAATTCCATTATTTCCACCAGATTTAGAAATAATTGCAGAATTTAAACCTATTAAAGCTCCACGTGAGTCAACAAGTGCACCACCTGAATTTCCTGGATTAATAGAAGCATCTGTTTGAATAAAGTTCTCATACTTATTAATTCCAACTCTATTTTTATTAAGTGCTGAAATAATACCTTGAGTAACTGTTTCTCCAATTCCAAAAGGATTACCAATTGCAAATATTAAATCTCCAATTTTAAGATTATTTGAATAACCTACTTTTACAGGAGATAAGTTTTTTGCTTCTATTCTAATTACTGCTAAGTCTGAACCTGCATCTTTTCCAATAAGTTTAGCATTATATTCTGTTTTACTATTTGAAAGAGTAACTGTTATTTCTTCTGCATTTTCAATTACATGGTAGTTTGTAACAATATATCCATCTTTTGAAATAATAACGCCAGAACCTAAAGATCTTTGAACTCTATTTTCTTGAAACTGGTTACCAAATTGATCACCAAAAAACTTCTTAAATAAAGGATCATTAAACATTTGTAGAGGTAGTTTTCCCATTTGAGAGCTTACATGTCTTTTTGCTGAAATATTTACCACTGAGTCCATGGCATTTTTAATAGAATTATGAAATGATAAAATTTGATTACTTGAATTAGGTGCTATTCTTTGAGGTGCTTTTTGAGCTAAATCAAAATTAAATGATTCTGCAAATAAACTTCCTGCAAATAAAGACGATATAAGTAATAATTTTGTTGAAATAGTATTTTTCATGGTAGTCCTTTATACTTGTTCTTAATGAAGTATAAACTTTTGGTGTAAACTAATGACTAATGAGTGGTTAACAAAGAGTTAACCCTAGTGTATGTATTAGTTACATACACTAGAATTTATTACATGTCAGTTTTTAGAACTGCACCTGTACTTGCATTTGTTACAAGTAGTCTATATTGACCTAACCACTTAGAAGTAAGTTTCTTTTTATATGGTACAAATTTATTTTTTCTCTTTTGAATTTCTTCATCTGTTAAATTTACTTGTAAAATATATTTATCAACATCAATATGAATTTCATCTCCATCTTCTAATAATCCAATCATTCCACCTTCAGCAGCTTCAGGACTAACATGACCAATTGAGGCACCTCTTGTAGCCCCTGAGAATCTACCATCAGTAATAAGTGCAACACTATCACCTAAACCCATACCCATAATTAAAGCAGTAGGAGATAACATTTCTTGCATACCAGGACCACCTTTAGGACCCTCATATCTAATAACAACTACATCACCAGCTTTTACTTTTTTACCAATAATTCCAGCAATAGCTTGGGCTTGACCATTAAAACATACAGCTTTTCCAGTAATTACCCTTGAACCTGTAATACCAGCAGTTTTAATAACAGCACCTTGTTCTGCTAAGTTACCGTATAAAATAGCTAATCCACCAACAGGAGAGTAAGCATTCTCTAAAGTATGAATAATAGTAGTATCTTTAATATAAGCATCTTTTATTTTCTCAAATAATGTTTCACCTGTAATTGTTAAGTTATCAAGTAAAATATTATCTCCTCTTTTACTCATTTCTTTCATAACTGCATTAACACCACCAGCTGTATTAATATCTTCCATGTGAACAGTTGATAAAGAAGGAGATATTTTAGCAATATGAGAAACTCTTTTTGAAATTTTATTAATATCTTTTAATTCAAAATCAACATCAGCTTCATTTGCAATTGCTAACATATGTAATACTGTATTAGAAGAACCACCCATTGCCATATCTACAGCAAAAGCATTTTTAACAGCATTTTCATTTAGAATGTTTTTTAATTTAAATTTTTCCATTGATTTTTTATCAAGTGCAATTTCACAAATTCTTCTTGCTGCTTGTCTATATAATACTTCTCGCTCAGGAGTTAAAGCTAAAATTGTTCCATTACCAGGTAATGCAATTCCCATAGCTTCCATTAGAGTATTCATAGAATTTGCTGTAAACATACCAGAACAAGATCCTCCACTTGGACAAGCATTACACTCAATATCAAATAACTCTTCATCAGTCATCTCACCAGCTTCATGTTTTCCAACTGCTTCAAATGCTGTTGCTAAATCAATAGGAGTTCCATCTTTTGTATGACCTTTTGACATAGGACCACCAGATACAAAGATAGTAGGAACATTAACTCTTAAAGCACCCATAATCATACCAGGTACAATTTTATCACAGTTAGGTATAGCAATCATTGCATCTAATTTATGTGCATTCATTACAGTTTCAATCGAAGATGCAATTATTTCTCTTGATGGAAGTGAAAACAACATACCATCATGACCCATAGCAATACCATCATCAACTCCAATAGTATTAAACTCAAATGGAACACAGCCATTTTTTCTAATTTCATCTTTTATAATGATAGATACTTTGTCTAAAAAATAATGTCCTGGAATTAATTCAATAAATGAATTTGCAACTCCAATAAATGGTTTATCAAAATCATCATCTTTTAAACCTGTTGCTCTTAATAAAGATCTATGTGGTGCTCGATTAAAGCCTTTTTTTATTTCATCACTTCTCACTATAATTCCTTTTATATACTTTTTTTATATTTTAGTATACAAGTTTAAAAATTTAATATTTATTAAATTATATTTAGTAAAAAAGAATTTTAAAATTCTTTTAGAAATCTATTGACAAAAAACTGTAAATCCATTATAATCGCATTCCAATTTAAGTATACATACTTAGATTTTGTGCGAGTGTGGCGGAATAGGTAGACGCGCGGGACTTAAAATCCCGTTCCGGTTTCGGAGTGTGAGTTCGATTCTCACCATTCGCACCACTATTATTTAATAGTACAATTATATCGAAGGAGAGTTGACAGAGTTGGTCGAACGTACCGGTTTTGAAAACCGGCGAGGGTTATACCTCCGGGGGTTCGAATCCCCCACTCTCTTCCATATAAAACTTATTGTTGGAGCCATAGCAAAGTGGCTAATGCATTGGATTGCAAATCCTTGATCCTCGGTTCGACTCCGAGTGGCTCCTCCAACTAACACAAAACCCCATCTATTACAGTCTAATTCAAACACAAAAAGCCCTTGTAATCACACTTTATCAATTTATTTGTCTATTTCATGCTCTAATTATCTATATATGTCTATGTTTTTGTTGTACATCGTAATTTTAATGTACAAAATCTTAGAAGATAATGTACATCGACTATTGAGCAAAAAAAGGGTAGTAAATGGCAAATATTAATATGCTAAATGATTTAAAAATCAAAAAAGCCAAAAGTAAAGAAAAATCTTATACTTTATCAGATGGTTCGGGACTTCAATTATTAATCAAAACAAATGAACATAAATTATGGGAATTTAGATTTAAATCTCCTTCAACACTAAAAACAAGAAAAACATCTTTTGGCTTTATCCTCAAGTATCATTGTTGAATGCAAGAATAAAATAGAAGGAAATTCAATTGATGTTGTATATGAATGGTTAGAAAAAGAGAGTTTATCTACAAAATAAATTACTCATAAAGGAAAAATAAGAGTATTTGAAAATGATGTTATTCTATTCTTTAAAAATAAACATATAGATGAAATTGATATTCCTGATATTGTTAATCTTCTAGAAATAAAACAAATACAAGCTCCTGAAATTGCATCAAGACTATTTAATTATTTAGATAATCTTTTTAGATATGCAGTTTTAAAGCGATACTGCAATAGAAATATAATGGCTGATATAAGAAAGTCAGATATTATAAAACCAAGAACAGCCAAACAGATGAAAAAATACTATCAGAACTAATCGATTCCCTTTATAATTATAATGGAGGACATAGTGTTAAAAATGCTTTAAAACTTGTTTTACATATTCCTTTAAGAGCTGAAAACTTATGTAAATTAAAATGGGAACAAATTGATTTTGAAGAAAATACGATTCATAATTTGATATGATTAGCTTTTTAATCGTATCAAAAAATGACATGATTAGCTAAGTTAATCATGTCATTTTATTTTGAATCCATTCTTAAATTTTATCTTTTCCCCAAACTGTAATTTTAGGACTTAATTTAAGAGGCTTTGGAAATTTATTTTCGTTATAGTTAGTACTTTTATAGCTTTAATGCTGAGGTAAAATTGTATTTTGGATTTCAAATTAATTCTTTTGTTTTTTTAGCAACTTTCGTTTTCTGATATGAGATAATAAGGTTATTTATGCTTTTATGAAACTACAGCTATTACTTAAAAGAAGAGTACCTAAAGCACTTTCATAATTTTATACTTCAAGTAAATTCATCGTTAAATCTCTAAACACAAAAGACAAGTAGAACTACAAATATAGTCACTAGTTCATACTTAGACTTTAACTCAGGTTCAATTAACGCACAATCTATAATACTAAAATATTCTTATGAGAATTCATGCAGTTATTTAAGAAGGACACAATTATAAAATCTAAATGGAGTGAATAAATTTATAGAGATATGTGGATTATTTAAAATATGTTTAAAAACTAAGATTTACTTTATACCAAATGTTTAGATTAATCAATTAAAACATTATATAGAAAAAATAAATAAGCATTAAAACTACTTATAATTAGTATTCATAAATAAAATTTAAGATAAAAGAATAATGAGAGCTTAAAATGTTTTCATGTAAATAATTATCTTTATAAAAATATTTAATTTTATTAACTATATTTAATTAATATATCGAATGATATAATTTAAAATATTATTTATTTCAAGAAGGATTAATTATGAATTCTTATATTCTAAAGAAATCATATACTATATTAGAACTTATTTTTGTAATTGTTATTATTGCTTCTTTAGCATCTTTTGCCTTGCCAAAATTTTACAATACTAAAATAATGGCAAATGTTGTAGTTGTAAAACAAGACATAGCTACTGCTGTGTCATCAATTCAGACTCATTATTTGATAAAAGGTAATATTAATAAAATAACAGATGCTCTACACTTAGATGAATCGGTATGGAATATTGAAGATAAAAAAATAACATTTAAAGATGGAGTTAATAATTGCATTATAATTGAGATTAGAACTTCTTCTATTAAATCAATTTTAGTAGAAGTTTTTCCAGAAGCTGGGAATTTATGCAAGAAAATAAATGAAGCAGGTGTGGTAGATAAAATTTATCCTTTAATTTAATGTTTAAAAAATAATCTAAATCCAATACCTGATATATTGTTAATTGATTCTTTTCCTATCTTTTTTCTTAGTTTATTTAATAGATTTTTTAATGCAGAATCACTTGTATCTTCAATATCTTTCCTTATGTTTTGTTTAAGTTCTTCATGTGAAATTATTCTAGAAGAGTTTTTAATTAAATACTCTAATAAGTTAAGCTCACTTAATGTTAATTTTATTTCTTTATTATGTATATCTATAAGTATTTTATTATTTATATCAAATTCATTATTATTCATAAATTTTATTTTAAACATATTTTGTAAAATTAATTCATCAACACATTTTATTAAAACAATGTGAAGAGCATCAAAACTGATTGGTTTTATTAAATAATCAACTAATTTTAATTTTGTTGCATCTAACAAGTAATTAGTATCTAAGTAAGCAGTTAAAAGTACAATTGGGATTTTTGTATCATTTTCTCTTATATGTTTACAAAAATCTAAACCACTTTTTCCAGGAAGATTAATATCTGAAATAATAATATTTATGTTTTCATTTTTTATAATAATTATTGCTTCATCATATGAGCTAACTGAGAAAACATTATTAACAAGGAGTTTTAATGTTGAAGTAATATTGTTTCTTATATTCTCTTCATCTTCAATATATAAAATTGATAAAGTTTTTAAAATATTACTTTTATATGTATTTGTCATAATTTTATCCTTAGTAGTATATAAATGTTATTATATAATAATTTATATAAAAAAATTGCAAATTAATAATTCTATTAGTTATTTTATGTATAATGATAGATAAATAATCTATTTGTGTTATAATCTTACGATTATTAAAGTATTAAAATTAAAGAAAAGGTAAAAGATGCTTAAAATATCAAAAATACTTAGCATAGGAATGTTTTTAGTTTCTGTAAATGCTACAACATTATGTGCATTCTCATTAAAAGAAAATGTACAAAAAACTATTAAGTATAATTCTGAAATTAAAGCAGAATTAAAAAATCAAGAAGCATATAAAAAATATGTGGATGAAAAAGAAGGTGGATACTTACCTACACTTGATTTTTCAACTTATTATGAAAAAAATGAACTACGTACAAGCGCCTCTAACAAAAGAAATCAAGGCTGGAATGCTAAATTAAGATTTGAACAACTTCTTTATAATGGTGGGTTTACTTCTAGTGAAATAGATGAATTAAGAGCTTCAACTAAAGCTAATAAACATAGAAGTCATTTAAATATAGAAACTATTATTCTAAAGTCAATTAATGTATATTTATCACTTGTTCAATATGACGAATTAATGTTTTTATCAAAAGATATTATTGCAATAAATGAAACAAATTTGCTTACGGCAAAAGATAAAGAAGAAATATCTGGAGAAATTTTAGAAACTTATCAAGTTAGTTCTAAATTACATTTTTCTCAAGAAAAATTTTTAGAACAAGAAGATGAATATAATAAAAATTCTGATTCATTTGAAAAATTCTTAGGTATAAAAAACCCAAAAAATTTATGTAGACCATTTATTGAAAGAAAAGATATTCCTACTACTTTAGAAAAAGCAATTGAAGTCTCAATTGTTAATAGTGATGAAATTCAAGAAGCAATTTCTAAAATTACTGTACAAAGAGCAAAATTAGAACAAGCAAATTCTAAATTTTTACCAACATTAACATTTCAATTACAAAGTTCTTGGGATGATGACTTAATTCTTGGCAAAAACAAAGGAAGGCAAGATGAATATTTAGCAAGACTAAATTTAACTTGGAATTTATTTAATGGTTTAAAAGATCATAATATTTCTCAAAGAGAAGAAAAATTTTTACTTGAAGCAAAAAAAGATCTGGATACTATAACTAGTGAAATAATAATGAAAACTAAATCATCATATTATAAATTTCATAATAATTTAAAAAGAGTTAGTATTTTAAAATCTTATGTTGAAGATAATGAAAATATTGTTGATGTATATAAAAAAGAATTTGATGCTGGTACAAGAACATTTGTAGATATTTTAAATGCAGAATCAGAACTATACCAAGCAAATACTTCTTTAGTTAATAGAGAATTTTCTTTATTTGTAGATTATTATGATTTATTATTT
>JABSON010000089.1 GCA_013215915.1 Campylobacteraceae bacterium
AAATAATCTTTTTCTTTATATTCTTTAAGTTTTAAACTTACCTCGTTATTTATTGCAGGAATTTTTAAATATACAATCTCTGAAAAATGATGTTTATTTTGTGAAAGTAATATAGTATCATCTACCATAAAATGATTTATATCTTTGTCCAATAATATTTGGAAATTATTTTTTATAATTTCTATAATATAGTAGTCTTCTTTAAATTTACTTTTATCAAAAGTAATTTTAAAGAAACTGGTTTTATTAGTTTCTTTATAATAATTAGAAC
This sequence comes from Campylobacteraceae bacterium, assembly GCA_013215915.1. Taxonomy (GTDB): domain Bacteria; phylum Campylobacterota; class Campylobacteria; order Campylobacterales; family Arcobacteraceae; genus NORP36. The sequence continues at coordinate 272 of JABSON010000089.1, forward strand.
TTATTTCTTTAAAATTCTTTAATTTTTTAATTTCTTCAAAACTTGTATTTTTATTATCTACTTCTTTAACTTCAATCTTTTTTATTAATCCTGCATTCATAAATAAACTAAGCAGAAGAATAAAACTTATAATACGAATCAATATTACTCCAGTATATTTATTTGATAACCAATCCCAGATATGTTACGGATACATGCTTTACTTATCTTTTTTCTGAGCTCTTTTACAATTGCACGAATAGCATCTCCACTCATTTGCCCTTGCCATATATACAAACTAAGCTCATCATATGAAACAGCTCTATCTTTATTTTTACATGTTATTTCTAAAAATGCTAATTCTTTTTTAGTTAATAAAACACTCTCTGCATTAACAAATAATGTTTTGTTAAGTATATCAAAATAAATATCTTTTCCCAGTCTGAAAATACTTTGATTTTCTTTTATATCATGAGTACATGATTTTAAAATAGGTAAAAGTTTATCTTCACTAATAGGTTTAACTAAATATTTAACAAGACCTAAGTCAATTGCATCTAATAAATATGATGTTTCTAAAAAAGCAGTTGCAATAATAACTCTTGTTTCTTTGTCTGTTTCTCTAATTTTTCGAATCATGTCTAAACCATTAAGTTTCGGCATCTTAATATCAGTTATTATAATATCAGGTTTTTCTCTTTCATATACTTCAAAACCTTCTAATCCATTTTTTGCTTCAAAAACATTATCACAATAGAAGTTTAGATATTCAACTGCATTTTCTCTAATATAAGACTCATCATCAATGTATAAAATTTTAAGATTTTGTAGTTTGTTCATATTTATTCTTTCAATTAAGTTAGTAACATTTTATTCTAATAATATGTGATTAATATGTTATTTTGTTTTTTTATTATTTTTTTATTATTTATACGTTCTTATACTATCTCTTACTTCCTTTTTTATTATATACAAAGAGTAAACAATTCTTTTATATAATAAATAATATAAAAATTTATTTAAGAAAGGATTTATAATGTCAACTAAAATTGATACTAATTCAAAAGAATTTAAAGATGAATTAAAAAAAACTCAATATTTTACAAAAAAAGTTAGAGAAAAATTCTCTTTTTTAGCATCTAGTAATGATGAGATAAATAAAACAATTGAAGAAGGATTAACAAGAAATAAAATACTTTATTCAAAAAGATACTGTCCTTGTTTTATTGTTATAGGAAAAACAAACGATGAAAGGAATAAAGCGGATAATAGAGTTTGCCCTTGTAAACCAGCATTAAAAGAGGAAATACCAAGAGATGGCCAATGTCATTGTGGAATATTTTGTTCCATAAATAGATAATTATATTTAAATTTAAGAGAAATATTTTATTATAAATAATATATTTACAAGGAATAAACCTTGTAAATATATTATTTTTTATAAAGCTTTAGCAGTAATTCTGTTTAATCTTTGTGCAAAAGATACAGCATCAGTAATATCTAAACCTTCAGATAGTTTTGCTTGATCTAATAATAACCATGCAATATCATCAACTAATGAATCATCAGAAGATGTATTTAATTTTGTAACAATTTCATGATCAGGATTGATTTCTAAAATTGGTGCAGTTTCTGGCATTTCTTGACCCATAGCTTTCATCATTTGCGCCATTTGTGCCATTTGATCATTTACATCTTTAACAACACAAGAAGGAGATTCAGACAATCTATTTGTAACTCTTACATCAGTAACAGCCTCACCTAAAATATCTTTGATTTTTTTAGTAATATCTTCAAATTTTTCTTCTACTTCTTTTTTCTCTTCTTCACTTTGCTCAATTGCAGGTGATTCACAAGAAGAAATATCTTTTAATGCCCATTCTTTATAAGCTCCAATTGCAGGAGTAATAATTTCATCAATTTCTTTATCATCTAAAATTAATACTTCAATATTATTCTTTTTATATGCTTCTAATAATGGAGAATTATTAAGAACTTTTTCATTATCACCAACAATATAGAATACAGCTTTTTGTTCTGTATTTGCTCTATCTTTATATGCTGCTAATGAAGTCATTTTCTCATCATTTGTAGATTTATATCTAACAAGCTCTAAAATAGCTTCTTTATTTGTAGCATCTTGATAAACACCCTCTTTTAATGCTCTATTATATTGAGTAATGAATTTCTCATATTTTTCTTCATCTTTAGCTAATTTTTTAATTTCAGATAAAATCTTTTTAACTGAACTTTGTTTAATGTTAGCAATAACTCTATTTTCTTGTAAAATTTCTCTTGAAACATTTAATGGTAAATCTTCTGAATCAATAATACCTCTTACAAATCTTAAGTAAGTTGGTAATAATTCTTTTTCAGAATCAGTAATAAATACTCTTTTAACATATAATTTAACACCAGCTTGATAATCAGCTCTATACATATCCATTGGAGCAGTTTCTGGGATATAGAATAAAGTTGTATATTCATTAACACCCTCAACTCTAGTATGAACAGTTACCATAGGATCTTGTGAATCATGAGAAATTGATTTATAGAATGCAGCATACTCTTCTTTTTTAAGTTTTGACTTTGGTTGCATCCATAAAGCTGTAGCTTCATTAATTTTTTCATTTCTAGCTTCTAAAGTAACTTTAGCTTCTTTACCTGCTTTAGTATCTTCTTCACTTAATTCTTCTGTTACTTCTTCTTTATAATTTAACATAATTGGGTAAGCAATATGATCTGAGTATTTTTTAACAATAGTAGTGATTCTCTCTTTAGTAGCAAACTCACTTACTTCATCATCTTTTAATTTAATATAAATTACAGTTCCTGAAGACTCTTTTGTAACAGGATCTAAATCAAACTCTCCTGAACCATCAGAAGACCATTTATATGCTTGTTCTTCTCCAGCTTTTTTAGAAATTACATCTACATGAGATGCAACCATAAATACAGAATAAAAACCAACACCAAATTGTCCAATTAAGTTTGAATCTTTTTTAGCATCACCAGTCATTGCTTCAACAAATGATTTTGTACCAGATTTTGCGATAGTACCAATAGAAGAAATTAAATCTTCATCATTCATACCAACACCATTATCCCAAATTGTTAATGATTTATCAGATTCGTCAAATGAAATACCAATTTCACCTTTCCAACCATCTGTTTTAAACTTTTCGTCAGTTAATTGTAAATAATTTAATTTATCAATTGCATCTGATGCATTAGAAACTAATTCTCTAATAAAAATTTCTTTGTTTGAGTATAAAGAGTGAGTCATTAATTGTAATAATTGACCTACTTCTGTTTGAAATTGATGTTTTGCCATAAATGTATCCTATGTTTTAATATTTTATTTAGACAAAGTTTATCACAACTTTATAAAGAATAGATAAAGTTTAAGAGTTATTTAGCACTTTTAGAAGATAAGTGCTAATTTACTCTAAACAGCTTCTTAATAAAAATACTTTATAATTAAATATATTATTTAAAAAAAGGATACTTATGCTAAAAATTATTTATATTTTATCTACTTTATTTATTGTTTTATTTGTAGGTTTTATTGGTGGTTTTATGGAAATAATTCAAAGTGCGAATGTTATTGAATTATCGCAAAAACTTCATTACCCATTATACTTTTTTACACTCTTAGGTTTATTCAAGATTTTGGGAGCTATTGCACTTTTATTACCTTCTAAATATAAAACACTAAAATTATTAGCTTATAGTGGTTTTGCATATGATTTTATTTTTGCTTCATATTCTCACTATTCAATTAATGATACAGTTCTTGCAATATCTTTTCCACTTTTTGTTTTATTTATTTTATTAATATCATTTTTGTTAAAAGACAAATATACTTTATATAAAGAGAATCTTTGACTAAAGGGATTTTTTAGCTAAAATACAAAAAAAGAAATAAAGGCAAAAAATGAGTGAAATTATAGAAAAACTTGATACTTCAATCAAAGAAATGATGATTCCCGAAGTTCAAGATTATATTAAAGATATAAATAAATTAATCGAAGAAAAAAAAGCAAAAGAAGATGATTATATTGCTTTAGAAGAGATGGAATCTATGTATGAAGATTTAGTTGATATTGTATTAGCTATTGAAGAGAATAAAATAAGTGATGAAGATGCTGAATCTATTTACCAAAATATTTTAAGCTTAATGGACGAAAGTAAAAGCCACTAATTTTTTTAATTAAAAATAATTAATATAGAAAAGAGAATAATATTAAAAATCTAGAAACTGTTCATAATGGACAAAAAATATATAATAAACTCGTACTTAAAATCTATGATTTATGGGTACTTGGGTTTTCAAATACTTATCTTTGGAAATGTAAAACTAAGCTCTTAGAGAATAACTTTAAAAACTTAATTTCTACTAATCATTTAGATGTAGGTGTTGGAACTGGCTATTTTTTAAATAAATGTTTAAAAGAAAATACAAAAAGAGTATGTTTATTTGATTTAAATGAAAATTCACTAAATCAAGCAAAAAATTCAATTAAAAGATTTAATGTAAAAACATATAAAGTTAATGTTCTTGAAGAAATAAATGTAAAGTGTGAAAAGTTTGATTCAATTAGTATAAACTATTTATTACATTGTTTACCTGGTTCTTTAAGCCAAAAAACTATTTGTTTTTCTTATTTAGATAAATATTTAAATGATAATGCAATAATTTTTGGAAGTACTATTTTAGCTAAGAATACAAAAAAGAATTATTTTGCAAAAAAACTAATGGCTATTTATAATAAAAAAGGTATTTTTTCAAATTCTGAAGATTCAGTAGAAGATTTAGAATCTTCTTTACATAAATATTTTACAAATGTAAAAATTGAAATCAAAGGTACTGTGGCTATTTTTTCTGCAAAGAAAAAATAATACACAGTATTTTAAATTATAAATAATCTTCTAAAGAATAAACTTTTAAAGCTAAGTTTTTAATTTGAGATTTAAAATGAGAAATTAGAATAATTGTTCTTTTTTCTTGTTTTAACATTATTTCAATTTTTAAAGCTAAATCTTCATTTAATGAAGCTGTTGGCTCATCTAGAAGCAAAACTTTAGGATTTAATAACAAAGCTCTTGCTAAAATTAATCTTTGTGCCTGTCCTCCTGAGAGAGACGAGGCTTTAAGATCTAAAGAATCTTTTATTTCATTATATAAATAAACTTTTTTTAAAACTTTAATTATTTTATCTTCATAATTACTAATTTTATGAGCTTTTCCAAAAAATGATAAATTTTCATAAATACTTAAAGGCAATAAATCTGGATGTTGTGAGACATATATTATTTCTTTTCTAATACATGGTAAATCATTATCATTTATACTTAATAATGAAATATATTTATTATCTTTTTTATATAAAATCTCACCTTCTAGCGAATAATTATCTTCATATCTGATCATTTGGTTTAAACATAAAAACAATGATGTTTTACCTATTCCACTAGGACCTGTAATTGCAGTAATTTCATTTTCTTTGAAATTTAAAGTTAAATTTTTAAATATAACTTTATCATTAAATTTTAAAAACAAATCTTTTATTTTAAGCATATTTTTTTCCTAAGTTTTTTTGTATAAGTTTTGTAATTATAAATAAAATTATTGCTAAAAATAGAAGTATTAAAGCAGCCGCAAATGCCTGATTTAACTCTCTTTGATCTGAATAATTAGTTGACATATAATAAATGTAAAAAGGTAAAGCTTCATATTTTGAAAAAACTGAACCAACTATTCCAGCACTTGCAACTGCACCTGTTAACATAATAACAGCTGTATCTTCACAAGCACGTCCAAGGGCTAAGAATACACCTGATAATAAATCTTTGGAGCAATATGGCAATAATATCTTAAATAAATTATCCTTTTGAGAAAGACCTAAATGTAAAGCTAATTGTTTAATCTCTTTTGGAATTGAGGATAATGATTCTTGAGTATTTTTAACAATATAAGGCATTATTAATAAAGATAAAGCAAGTGAGGATAAAAAAAGGGAAGGAGTGAAACTCTCAAATTTTTTATGTAAATATATACTTAAAAGTAAAAAGAATAATCCTATTAAAATTGAAGGAATTGAAGCTAAAAACTCAAATGAAAAGTTTAAAATACTTTTTATATTCTTTTTTGCATATAAACTAATATATACTCCACAAATAAGACCAATAAATAAAGAAAAAGAAAGTGCTAAAAATATTAACATTAAAGTTCCAATAATAGCTGGAAATATTCCATCAAATACTCTTTCTTTTAATAAGATAGCATCCAACACTTTTGTATCTTCGAATATAAGATCTAAAGATATAGATGATATTCCTTTGTAAAAAACATATGATAAAAGTGTATAAACTAAAAACATAGCTAATAATGAAAATATAAAAAATAAAATTTTATAAATAAAATACTTAGACAATAATGATTCTTCTTTTAATATATTTAATACTTAGAAGTAAAAAAAAATTTGAACAAAGTAGTAAAAATGCACATAAAAATATTGCTTTAAAAGCCATTGACTCATAATCATTAGCAAAAATCAAAGCAATATGAGAGCTTAAACTTCTTCCTGAGTCAAAAAGTGATTCGGGGAAAGATAAAGCATTACCTGCTAACATTAAAACAATCATAGTATCTCCTAACGCTCTAGCGCTTGATAAAATAATTCCTGATAATATTTCACTTGATGAATTTCTTAGAATAAATTTAAAGAAGAATTCATCATGGCTTAGAGCTAAAGTTAAACAAGTTTTTTCAAATCTTCTTTTTTTTAATCTAAAAGTATTTAAAAATATTAAAGACATAGTTGGAATTAAAATAAGTGACAAAACAAGTGAAGCTAATAATATTGATAAAGAAGCACCCTCTTTAATATTAGAGGAAATAAAAGGAAAAAAAGTGAATAAAGCAGCAAAAGCATAAATTACAGTAGGAACTGCTGCCATTAATAAAATTGTTTTTTCTAAAAAAATTGAGATTATATTTTGTTCATTTAAATAAATTAAAGATGATAAAGAAAAAGAGAAAATAAATGCTAGAACTACTGCTATAAAACTAATAAAAAAAGATCCAAAAAGAGCTAATAAAATACCATATTTCTCTTCTTGAACATTCCAAGTAAAAGAAAAAAAGTTTGAGAAATCATTTAAAGAAAATAGATCAAAACATAAATAAGCTAAAATTAAAAATATTGAAAATACTAAAGCCGAAGATATAAAAGTAATTACATATAAGGCTTTAGAAAAAAGACTATTCATTTACAGCAATGAATCCATATTTATTTACAATTTTTGACCCCTCATTACTTCTTAAATAAGAAATATAAGCAGATGCTAAAGAGGAAGGTTTACCTGAGCTTAACAAGTATAAACCACGTGCCACTTTATAAGAAGAATTATTAATTGTATCTACACTTGGAAATATATTATTTAAAGATATAACTTTAACACTTGAATCAACTAAACCTAAAGATACAATTCCAATTGCATTTTTATCATTAGAAACAATAGTTTTCATTGTAGCATTTGAAGATACAACTCTAGCTTTTGGGCTAATAGAAGATTTATTTAAAGCTTTTTTCCAGAATACTTTTCTTGTCGCTGATGATTCATCTCTTGTGTAAAGATTAATTTTAGCATCATCTAAACCTAAGTCTTTAAAATTAGTAATTTTTCCAGAAAACATATCTTGTAAATCTTTCGTAGATAAATTATTTAGTTTATTTTCTTTATTAACAATAATAGCAATTCCATCAATAGCAAATCTAAAAAGTTTTAAATCACCTTTTTTAATCTCAGAAACACTTGGTTTTCTACCTGAATTAGCTAAGTCAATAAGTTGTGAGCTAACTTGTTTAATTCCTAAACCACTTCCACCACCAGCAATTGTAATATTAATGTTTTTATTAAACCTCATAATATTTTTAATAGCTTCTTTTTCACATTTTATATGTGCAGTTCCCCCAGCAATATTTAAAAAACCTTTTAAATCTTTAAAAGAAGTTAAGTCATTTGCATATATAAAAGTAGATGCAATAATAAGTATAGATAATAGTTTTGTCATGAAGACTCCTGTAATTTTTTATAAAATCACGAAGCATAAGTAAATATAAATCTCTTATGTTCTTCTTAAACCTTAAGCAATTTTTATATAAAATATTATACAAAATATTTAATAAAATTTTAATTAAGTATTAAGCTTTTGACTTATTAAATACTTTGTATATTCCATAGAATTATTTACATCTATATCATTTAATTCTTTTAATTTATTTTGAACAGATAATGTTATGTTTTCATTATGAGCAATAGTTATATTATAAATTTTATCATTTAAAGATAAAAAGTTTTCTATTATATGTAAAGGTGTATTTTTATTTCTTAGAAGATTAATATTAACATTATCAATATTATATGAGAATAGTTTGATAATCATAAATTCACTCAAAGATGTATTAAAACTTAAATATATTAAATCTACTTTTTCTGCTTTTGAAATTATTTCTTCAAAAACTTTTTTGCTTAGTTTAATAGTTTTCAATTCATCTTTTGAGAAGTTTTGAAGCATTAAATAAAATACTTATATGCTTCATTTTTAAGTTTTAAAAATATTTCAGTAAAATCAGCTGGATATGCTCTTGTATTAGCAATAGTAGTAATGAAATTAGTATCACCATTCCATCTAGGCAGTAAGTGATAATGAACATGCTGAGCAATTCCAGCACCTGCTGCATCACCTAAATTCATACCAATATTAACACCTTGAGCATTCATTTGCTCTTTTAATAGTTTAATACCTTGTTTAACTCTAAGACTCATTTGCATCCAAATTTCATCAGATAAATCTTCAACTTTATCTGTATGAAAATGAGGTATTACCATAATATGACCAGGAGAATAAGGAAACTTATTCATTACAATATAACATAATGAATCAGAGAATAATACTTGCATTTTTGAGTCTTCTTTATTAGTAGAGATATGACAAAAAACACAACCTTTAATTTTCTTTTCACTTATATAATTATATCTCCAAGGAGCGTATATATGATCCATCTTTTACCTTTTAAATAAAATTAGGTGCATCATTTGCAAATAATATTAAATCACCTGCAAATGTTTTTTCAGCTAATAATGATTCCATCTTAGATTTATCTCTTAAAATTAATGTTTTAGACTCATCACAATGCTCTGAAAGTATTTTTTCATTTAAAGATCCAGTTATAATTACTAAATCAAATACTTTATTTACTTCTTTTGCAAAAGTAGTATTAGCTTCAATAGTTGATTCAACTAAACCAGGAGTAATAATTACTTTTCGTCCAGTGTGAGTTGAAGAAATATTAACAGCTTCTAACATACCTTCTAAATTACCATTAAATGAATCATCAATAATAATTTTTCCACCAGCTTCAATTTTTTGCAATCTATGAGCAACACTTTGCATTTTATCTAAAGACGTTTTTATTTCATCAAGACTCATCCCTAATTCTTGTGCCATTAGAATAACTGCTGTCAAATTAATTGCGTTAAAAGAACCTAATATTGGTGAGTGAAAATGTTCAATTTTTTCATCAATAATAATATCAAACCAAATACCGTCTAAATTAGATTTAGTAATATTTAAATTATTTGGAAATTTTGTAATAGTATCAAATTTTAAAACAGGAACAGTATCGTGAACAAAAGCTTTTTTCATTCTAGGAGATGTTAATAATTCCATTTTTGTATGAATTATATTTTCCAGCGTTTTAAAATATTCTAAATGTTGTTCACCAACAGATCCAATAATACAATATTGAGGTTCTAAGAACATTGTAATTTCTTCTATATCACCCTGAACTCTAGCACCTGCTTCTGCTATATAAATTTCAGCATTTGCAGGTAAATCTTTATTTACATCTAAAACAATTCCCGCAATAGTATTAACTGATCTTGGTGTTTTATATGTAATAAATTTATGTTGTAATACTTGATATAAATAGTTTTTAATAGATGTTTTTCCATAAGATGCTGTAATTGCAACTATTTTTAAATTAGGTAAAGTTTTTAATCTTTTTTTAGCCATATTTTTAAATGAATTAAAAAATATTTTCTCTAATAAAGTAGAAATTATATAAGTAAGAATTAAAGGTACAAATATTACTTCACCTTTTGAAATTCCTAATAAGAATAATATATTTGTTAAAAAAGTAATAGATAATAAAATAGCTAAGAATCGTTTTACTCTTGATGTTAAAACTAAGTTTCTATCTAGTTTTTTATTCCATAGTAAAAAAGTACTTAAATATAATACATA
>JABSON010000009.1 GCA_013215915.1 Campylobacteraceae bacterium
AATCAAATAAAAGCTGAATATTTTTTAATAGGTTCTTTATTAAGTTTATTATTTGCAATAATGATATCAGTAATATTTATAGCTTTTGATAAGATTCATAATTTAGAAATTATAAACTATATAGTTAGTCTAGTTAGCTATAACTTAAAGATAATAAACTAAGTGAGGAGACCTATAATAGTGGAATTAGATTTTAAACATAAGAATTGCCTAAATTCCGTTCTTATATATCAAGGTAACCCAAATAATAAAATTAAAAAACACTCTCCACTAATTATTAGCCCTTAATCTAGTTTTTACGTATACAACTCTTTTCTTTGATATTACTTCTTAAAAATCTTATTTACACCATTTCATTTATCATTTATTCTTGTTGATTCGAAGAGACCCAAATTTGCAGAGCAATCTAGATCATAAAATAGTTTTTTAAGAGTAATTTTCACAATATATAATAAAAGTAGTTATTAAGTAATATTAATATAAAATGTAAGTCTATTTATAGTTGATTTTATTGGAGAAAATATTGAGCTAGATGATTAAATCAAAAAATAATAATTTGGACATACACTTAATACACAAACTTTTAGTGGGTAATGATATTAATCTTTATTTTCATAATAGCATATCAATTGTTTTGTTTGTGAATATTGTTTGATGGATATATTAAGGACTTCACATCTTTACATGTTTTAGGGAAGATGAATAAAGACAACGGATTTACAGAAATATTCCAATTAACTATTTTTTCTTTAGTTGGTTCTATTTTAGGGTCTCTACACTTTATATTATTTCTTTACAAAAAAATCTTTGATCTTGACCACTTATGGGGCTTTTTCTTTTCACCTATTTTAGATTCTATAATAGGTCTAATGGTTTTGCTCTTTTCCAAAGTGGCTTTAGAACGTCTTTCAACAGATAGTTCTCCTGTTACTGCAAAACGGCTACAGCTAGCCTGATGTTATTACTAAATTCCGTAATATTTCAAAAGGCTTATTTAGAAAGTATAAGCAGTTAAATATAGATGTTACAAAATCTAATGCAGAAATATTGAGTGTCACCCTCCCTAAAGAATAAAGTAAATATATATCAAAAACCAAAAACGTGGTGAAGTCAAATGGTAAGATTATAGTAAGTGAAATTTATCTATAACTATTAATAGTAAATAATTTGAAAGTGAAATTGATGCAAAAGAAATCTTTTATAGAAAATATTGAAAAAAACGAGTTGTTATTTGCGAAATTTTGTATGAAAAAAGCAGGTATAGGTACTTGGATAAGAGATAATGAAAATGACTTAGCTAGACTTGATGAAAGCATGATTTATTTATGGGGAATGCAAGATTATTGGAAAGAAGGAGAATGGATATCCTTTACAGAAAAGATGCTTCCTCTTATATCTGAGTTATCGGAAGATCATCTAACTAAATTACAAAATTTATTTTCAGGCAAAGAGTCTGATAACTTTTTAGTTATAGAACATGCCATAAATAGATTAGATGGAACAATAATACATTGTGAAGTAAGAATTGAGGTTCATTCAAGAAATGAAGCAGGATTACCCATCATTATTACAGGAGTAAATATTGATACAACAAATTTAATTAAAGCTAAGAAACAAGTAGAAAAATTTAATATTTTAGCTACTTTAGATCATATGACAAATCTTTACAATAGAAGATACTTCGCTGAAATATCAAAAAATATTTTTCTTATTTCAAAAAGAAATAAATACAAGCTTGCAATAGCAATGATTGATATAGATAATTTTAAAAATATAAATGATACTTACGGACACAATATTGGTGATAAAGTTATAATAATATTAGCACAAGAGATGAAAAGTTTAACTAGAAATAGTGATATTGTTTGTAGATGGGGAGGTGAAGAATTTATTATCTTATTTCCTGAAACATCAATAGAAGGTGCTACTAATATTGCAACAACAATAAAAGAAAGTATTAATAAGTTAAATATTAATATTGAAAAGAATAAATATATTAATATTACCATTAGTATTGGGCTATCTAAAGTTAAGATTAAAGATAATTTACTTAATTTAGAATCTTCAATAGCCAATGCAGATAAGGCACTATATGAAGCAAAAAGAACTGGAAAAAATAAAGTTTGTATTTATAAAGATAAATAGATACATCAAATTTTGTAAATTATTGAGACTATATATTAAAGGCATCTAGTAAAGTTGATATAGAATTCCCGAAAATACTTTTCGCTTGTTCTTTTAGGTATCATCTCAAAGGATTGTTAATCCTTTGAGAGAATGGCATTCTTTTCACGAAATAATTATTTAGACTCATAAAATGTTAAATGTAAATGATTTAAATTTGTCACTTCGAATATAAGTTCATTATGTGTGAATTTACTTTTTAGATTTGGCATATCGAATATTTCAGAAAGATAGTTTACTATGTAAAATGATTCCAATTTCATACCTTTTTTATCAATTACATATTGATTTCTTAATTTTCAATATTTATTCAAAGTCTCATTTGAAATAAATATTCTAACAATCATTGGAATCAGTTTTATTTCTTCATTTATTATCACTCTAGAATAGTATTTTTCACCAAAATCGATTAGAAAACTCCAAACATCAGGGTTTTTGCTTATAAAAATATTTGTTGCTTTTCCATACAAAACTCAAAATCGAAAGAAATCCCTATTATGCTCATTTAATTTTCTTATGGTTCCATCTCTATCATTTAAACTAATTATTTCTCTAAATATGCTTGAATATCTATTATTGGAAAATTATTTCCTTTTATTTCCAAGGGATAAGCTCTTAAGTCTTCATATCCTTCTCGTTTTCTCTTATTTAATCTAATTCCAAAATCATAGACTGTATTTCTAAATTATCACCATGTTTAAAAATCGAAGGAGAACCTATAAAAACAAAGCCAAAAGAACTATATAAATGGCTCGCACTACTATTAGTTGTTGTTACATTCAAATATAAATATTTTGCTCCTAATTTTATAGACCAATCTTTATATTCTTTTAACATCTTAAAACCTATTCCTCTATTTCTAAATTTTGGATTAATCCACATTTGATATAAAACTGACTTCTCATAATTTTCTTCCTCAATATTGAACCATGCTAAGCCAGCAGGTTTATTATTATATTCGGCAATTAAAGGAAAGGACATTTTAGAAGTAATACGTTCAATTAAACAATTTCTCCATTCTAAGTCATTCTTTTTTATTTCATTTTCATATGTACTTCCAAAAGCATCTGGAGAATCCATCAAAGATTCCAATCTTAATTTTTTATATAATGACCATTCATTTTCCTTGAATTCTCTGATAATTAATAAATCCATTTTATTCCTTTAAAACTAGTATATAAGGTTTGACTTGAAAGATAAGCTGTTTATTAATGAATAGATCAAGCATCTATACTTTAATTTTTATGTAAAAAACCTAAAGTTAATTAGGAGTTTATTCTTTCCAATATTTTGTTATATATTTCCCTAATTTAATTTTTTTCTATATGTTTAACTTCAAAATCAGTTAAATATGAGTTGATTAAATTTTGGTATGAAATTTCAAGTTTAATTGCAAATTCTTTAAAGTAATCAATTTAATTGATATTTGTTTTTACTTTTTGAATATGCATTCTTCATTGAATTACTAAGATCATATTCTTTTCTCATGATAAATACTTCCTATATTGTTTCTGATTTAGTTGATTTCTTGCACTAATAATTCTAATATTATTTTAATCATTTCAATAACAATGAATTATTGTTAAAATCTTTAATTTACAACTTAGTCCAAGTAAGATAAATCTATCTTCACTATGGGCTGAGTCACATATTTATCTTGCTTTATCATCAAACACTGTTTTCTTTTTGTATTATCCCAGAAAAATTTAATTGTTTTCATTAGAATAAGTCAATAGAATAAATTGTTTTATCCTCTTGCCCTATTTATTATAAAATCATCTGATAGATATCAAAATTAATACCACGAAATAAAGAAGATTTTACAAATTTAAAACCAGTCTTTTTAGCAAGATTTACAGAAGCAATATTTTCAGGCTCCACAATTGCATTAATGCATTTAAAGTTTAATATATTTTTAATAAAAGATAAGACTCCAATAATTGATTCATTGGCATAACCTTTTCCTTGTTGTTCACTACAAATACGATAATTAATATGTATAATTTCATCTAAAGCAATTATATGTTTATTTATACCACAAATACCAATGAATTCATTACTATCACTTTTATAAATAGCCCAAGGTCCATAGTTATTTAATGTATATTGTTTTTTACAATTTACTATATATTCAGAAATTTGTTTTTTTGAATGAACACCAACTGTAGAATACTTCATTACTTCAGGATCAGATAATACTTTTACTATCTTTTTTTGTAATTTCACAAATTCTTAGTCTTTTAGTTTCTAAAATTTTAATATTAACTCCTAAGAAGATAAACAAGAACTAGTCGTGTCTTACTATCTTTTCTTTTTGTAAAAGATATGATATTCATAGTGTGTACAATGATTTTATTTCTTATGTTTATGTTCGATGTAGACCATAAATTGCATGATCAACAATTCGTCCATTTAGATTTTCAGCATTAGAAATTATTCCTTCTAGCTTCATTCCTAAACGTTCACAGACAGCTTTACTAGCAAAATTATCTGAAGCTACTGATATTTCTATTTTATTCATTGCTAAGTCAGTAAATGCAATTTCGATAAGCTTTTTACAAACTCGATTAATTATTCCATTACCTTGTACTGACTCATTAATCCAATAACCAATCTCAACTTTCTTCAATTTATGATTAATCGTATTGAAGCTTGCATTGCCAACTAATTCTCCATTGAAGAAAATACCGCAGACCATTGATTTACCATCTGCATAGTCATGGAGAGATTTACGAATAAATGAAATAAAGTCCTGCTCATTTTTACAATGAGCAGGCCAGGCCAACCATTTTTCAAGGTAGGTATAATTTTCTTTAATTAATATCGTGTAAATTTTAGCAAAGGATTCTTGAACCAAAGCCAATTTAATTTCTTCATCAATTATAGTACTAAACAATTTACGCTCCTTTAAATATAATGTCCGCCTTGAGAAAGAAGGTAAATAAGGGTAGAATCTTTGAAGTTATAAATATATTTTGAAACATATAAAACTAAGAATTATTCACATGTATTACCTTGTTTCTCTCCCATAAGACTGTGAAAGAACTCAATCTCAATTAATAAAAATATCCTACAATAAACATACTAAAAACTAGCATCTTAAAACTACTAAAATGGTATAATACTTATATATAAATAAGGATTAGATATAAAACAACAATTATTATTTCCACCAACTTTAGAGAAGTAAAGGCAAACGTATGACTTAATATCATAAGGAAACTGTACTCGGAAGTTGATTATAATCATCTCTGTATTCCAAATAAGTCCTATAAAGGGCTTCTTCTTTTAATTACCATTAAGAATCCATCAGTAACAAGTTTAGTTCTCATGACATCATCCATACTAAAGGTACCTTATTTTGTATGGATATAAGTTATGTCTACCTCATCTTTATTATTTGGAGTTGAATAATAGAAGTCTCTTATTAATTACATTTGGAGAAATCGTAAAATTACTTCTGAGTCTTTAAATTCTTGATTGTATTTACTTTTTATCCTTTGTCTCTCTTTCCTTAATTTTAACATACTATATTATTACGTCCAATTTATGGTAGACATATCACTATTGATATAATGCCCTCTTAAGTTATCGATCGGTTTAACATAACTGTACTCAATAATACGATAAAGTTAAACGAAACGACAGAACAATAAAAACCCAGCTTTTATCAGTTAAATTAAAGCGCTTGCTAACTTTTTTATTTACTGTTCAGCTAATTCAGTTAGTTCTATTACTCGTAATTTGTTTAGCCTCATAGGGCAAAAGCTATACATTGGAGAACCTACATATGACCCCATAAGTTCACAATGTGATTTCCTATATTTTAGCCACGCTTTTTGAGATTGCTCAAATTTATTTGCATCGTCTTTTGAGCGTACTGATATGTTTTTATAAATAATCTTATAAAGTTTATTCATCTCTTTTTTGACCATATCAGAAACAAGTTCACTACATTTATAAACGACAGCGTTATTTATAATTCCTGCTTTTGTTACACAATTTTGATAAGCGGCATCATATTTACTATTTGATTCTGCCCAAGAATTAATTGAGCTTAGTGATAATAAAAGCATTGTTAAAGTTATAAATGTAAAATTTTTGAAACTCATATTTTCCCCTTTTGTTGATTTTCATCGCAGACAGCTAACATCTTAACTTAAAAACAAGGGATATTACACCTTGACTATTGGGCCCTTGATTTTAGACAATTGAGGCTTTTAAAGCACGAATTTTACAGTGTACCCTTGCTATTTTTTTATGTTTTTTTGGTTCAAGCGTAACTTCAAAATTTAATTTTTATTATAACTTACTATCTTAGTAAATAGAAAAACTAGTTTATCGTGATAATTTTTGCTTTCAAAAAAACTCCTTAATTTTACTTTCACAGAATTACACTATTTTAAATATGTAAAAAGTAGCAGTATAGATTTCAAATATAAAGAATAATATGGATTAATGCAAGAAATATTTTGTCTTTTATTTATCAAACTTAAGGACATAGAAACTTTAGTTTTATACAGTACACTCTTGTTTCTAATCCTCTGTTTTGTTATATCTTAATATTAATTTATATTTTCAATATCATCAAATATTTTATTTGCCAAGGCTTCAATAAATTCTAACTCATATTTTTTATCTCGTAATGTTCCAGCTATTATTTGTAAATTCATCATAAATCCACCTTTAAATGACAAGTTATCTTTTTTTATAGTGCCTATAGATTTATTATTATTTACTAGATTTATAGTATATGAATAATTAGGATAAGCTAGAGAATCAGTTGATATTGCTGTTTTATCTCCAACAAATCTTCTTTTGTAATTAGCATTAATAACTAATTTATTCATTTTAATATCTGTAGATAATAATTCATTATCCTTTAATAATTTTGTAAGTTTATTATTCAAAATAGTTTCTAACTCTTCTTTTGTATGATATACAATTTTTGTTTTAACAAATTGAGATAAATTTAATTTAGCATTAAGAAACTGAAACTTTTCTGTTGCTTTTATTTTTGGGGCACTTGGACTATTTTTACTACAACCTGTAATTCCTACTAAAATTGCAATTAGCAATAAACTTAAACTTAATTTCTTCATAAAATTTATCCTTTAATTTTTAGAGCAAAAACTAGATATAACAAAGAATACTAATTATTGTGTATTCTTTGTTATATATCCTTTGATCTTAACATTATAATACTACGAGACAGGAATATGCCACTTATAAAACCATATAATAAACTTATAGTTATAATAAATTCAATTTGATTTATAATTGATAATTCTCTGGCAATTAACACACCAATAAAATATTTAAGAAAAAAAATAACTAGAATAAGAAACATAGGCAACCAACTACCAGGAATACAAAAAACTTTTTTTAAATTATTATATTCAATTTTTTTTGGAAAAGATAATTTTAATCCTATAATTAAAGATAACCCTACTCCAATAAACCATATGATTAATGCTATTGGCATTATTCCAAAAGCTGATAAAATACCAAATATTGATAATAAAATCATAACCATGGGTAAGATAAAAATTCTTCTTAATTTAATTTCTCTACTTTTAGTTTGGGAGTATCCTAAAAAAAGTAATACTAGAAATAATATGAAAACCCAAATTGGTGTGTGTTTAATTATTTCAATTAACAATATAAATCCTCATATATAACATTTTACTTCAGTGACTCTATCTGCGCTTACTAATAGGAGACTTTGAAAGAACTAAATCTCAATTAATAAAAATATTCTACAATAAACATACTAAAAATAAGCATATTAAAACTACTAAAATTATATATTACTTATCTATAAAAAGTTAATTATGGGTATATGTAAACAAGGAGTAGTTATGAGGAGAGAAGTAAATGTAAACTTAAGACTTAATGTCATAAGGAAACTGTACTCGTAAGTTGATTCTAATAATATGAGTGGAGTAGTAAATTCTTATGTTGAGATATATCTTGGTTTTATAATATTTAACTTAATAGACGCTCTACGTTCGAGGATATGATTTATTGTACTTTTTAATATATGGTACTATCAATAATACATAATATTTTATTCATACTTACTTTGTCAATAAATTTGACATTTCTAGAATTATAATCTATTTATTTAATTTTCTCTCCTATAACAAAACCAATTTTCTTTTCACTATAAATTTAAATATTAAAATGAGATTTCTCTTTGTATAAGTTATTGGGCATGAAAATACAAGTCCCAAATGTTTATTAAATACTTTATTACTAATAATTACAGGCCTTAGTCCCTTATGTTCATATCAACTTTCGAATCAAAACTTAAAGCTACAATATCTCATTGCTCATGAATATTTTACCATTCTTCTAATCCAGTTTTATGATCAAATTCTTCATTAACTTTATAATCACTATATTAAGAGTTTCACTAAAGCATTAATATTAAATTTTATTCTTGTTTGTTTGATTAGTTCTAATATTATTTTTTCATTTTCAATTAGACTATTCATTTAATTTCATAAGCTTCTTTTTATTAATTGCAAGTTACAGAGTCAATGATATGGACATAAAACACTAAATTATTCATCTCTTATGTAAAATTTACATTTTAAATAATAAAATATGATATTATATTATTTAAAGGAACAAAAGAGTAAGTTTAGAAGATAATTTAATTCAGTAGAAGGTGGGTTAAAAACTAACCTTAATACACTACCTTATAATAAGGGGAAATCATGTCTGATGTATTTAATTTTTATACAATTCGTCCTCCTGAAATCAAAACAACAATAGAACTTGAAAAAACTGTTTTAAAATCTCACCCTTTAGATAATCAATCTAAATGGTATTTAGAGGCAGAAAAACTAAAAGACAAAGAAAAACTAAAAGAGTTCGCATATAAATATTTAAAAAGTAAAGATGCAGTTTTATCTTTTGATGATCTTGAAATAAATAAAGAGTTACTCTTTTTTGTTTTACAAAATTATAAGTTTGGATTTTTAGATGAGAAAAAATCTACTTTTTTAAATCTTTTATCAAAGAGCAAAAATGATAAAAAAGTTAAAGAACAATGGCAAAAAATTGCAGATACTTTCTTATCATTAAGTATTCTTAAAAAGAATAATAAGTCAGAATTAAATTATGCACTTTTATTAAAAACATTAAAGATTGTAAATTTGGACTTAAAAGAGTTAAAAGAGTTTGAACTCATTGCTATGTCAAAAGAAATTATGACTAAAACTCTAGCCCAGCCAAAAATAGCAAGTATTAATTATGAAGTTATGGAACAAGAACGTGGTGATGATATCTTTGATTATATTGAGACATATGAAGAGTTTACAAATTGTGAATGTGAGTATAAAAAAGAAGAAACACCAAAAACTTGCGCTCAAACTTTAGTATATTTTGCTGATTTAATGGTCTTAAGAGATAAATTAGTAGGATATGAAGGTGCTGACTTGGCCTATATTGAAGCTATTATGTTAGGTGAAAAGAAAAAAAGAGTTCATACAAATTTACAGCGTACAGAAACGTATTCTGAGATAGAAGAGAGTACAAAAAAAACAAAAGAAGAAGATCTTAAAACTAATGATAGATTTTCTCTTAAAACTGAAACGGCTAAACAAATTGAAACTGATTTAAGTTTTGATGCAGGAATCACTGCAAATACATATGGACCTGGTTATGATGTTACGGCTAATGTTAGTGGGAGTTATCAAAGTTCCAAATTGGAATCTAAAAAAGTAGCTAAAGATAAAGCTGTAGAGATTACAAAAAGAAGTATTTCCAAAATTGAAGAAAATGTTAGGGAATTTAGCTCAAAAAACAAAATAATTGAAATCCAAGAAGTTAATAGCCATAGTTTTAAAAATCAAACAAAAGATGGTGGGATTAAACATATTAATGGCATGTACCAATTTATTCAAGCAAAATATGAAAACCAACTTATAAATTATGGAGTTAGATTGATGATGGATATAGTTTTACCCAGACCACTATTACCATATATAAATATAATTAGTCAAAAAAGAGAAGAACATGACTTAAAAGAGCCTCCAAAACCTAAGATAGAAGTTTATCAGATTAGTGATGCCTCTGATCATTCAACTTATTATCGTAATTTAGCACAAATGTATGGAGTTTCAAAACTTCCTTCTCCACCTGAAAAAGCAATTTATTTGTCTTTTGCAGAAACAATACAAAGACCTCATGATATTTCTGAAGTTGATAGACATGTCTCAAAAGTAATTAAAATTGGTACTGTTCCAAGTGGTTATAAAGCTAGAGACGTATATGTAGGTAAACTTATGCCTCCTTCATGGTTAGCAGTTGCAGGTGCAATTATTAGTTCACCCTATGGTTTAGCAACAATTAGTACAGGCTCTGGTAAAGATATAACAGGAGTGTTTTATTCTACCAATAATAGAGATGCATCTATTGCTGGATATGTAACATGTGATAGATTAGAGTCAACATATGTCTCATGGCAACTAGAAGTATATGAAGCTATTATGAATAAATATGAGGCTGATTTACAAGTGTATAAAGCAAATTTAGCTAGTTGGAAAGCTAGTCAAGGACAGTCTATAAAGTTTGGTAAAAGTACTTTTGAAAATAGAATGATTGAAAGAGAACAGTTGAAAAAACAAGCGATTTCATATATTACTTGCCAGTTTTATGAAAAATTTAATGCAATGAAAGAAAGAATTGGTCCTTGTGAGATACCTCGGATGGATGTATCAAGAGCTAAAGAAGAGGCCAAATTTATTCAGTTTTTTGAACAAATAATAGATTGGGGACAAATGACATATATCTTCTATCCTAGTTTTTGGGGTGGACATTGTCATGAAAAAGAGAGCCTTAATTATAATACAGGAGACCCCTTGCATGATAAAGCATTAAGCGCAGGTTCAGCAAGGTTACAAATACCTATGAAGTTAGGTTTTGAAAACTTAATACTTCACTATTTTGCATATGGAGAGATATGGGAAGGCACAAATGAGAGACCAACCCCTCAAAGTGATTATTATTTATCTATAGCACAAGAGTTAAAAGAACAAACAAACTTTAACCAAGATCAAGAAGGAAAATTGGATGTTATTTCTGATGAGACAATAGTTACTTTGACTTTTTCTGCTAATGATACGGTAAGATATTGGGACTATTTAAATAACTCTTTAGATAGCTTGGAAATAAGTAATGACATTGATAGAGAGATTATGATTCAGGGAGTTAGTTATAGTATTAGAGAAATTTCAGAAGATACTACGGACTTAACACACTCCACTTGGAAGATAAACTTAGATAGAAAATATGAGTCAGATAACCAATCTTATGTTCAATACTCTTTTGGAGGTATTTATGTTGGAGGAAAGTTCTATACAACAATCCCTCAAAATTTAGTTTACCTAAGAAATAGTAAAGACGAAGAAGGAAACTATGTAACAAGTGATTGTTTACCTAACTTTCCTCAGGATAAGTGTGAGTAGTTATGGAAAATCAATCAATAGAAAGTAAAGTGTTAGAGGCAAAAAAAAACCTACAACAATATTATACTCAGATCTATCTTGTAATAGATCTTACTTTTGATGAGTTTCATAGAATTATAAATGATTGTAGATTAGAGGAAATAGAAGATACAATTAACAGATTAAATGCAAGACTAAACACTTTGATACATAACTTGAATACTGAAAAAGATATTAATGATACGAAGATGATTTCAGATATTGTTTTTACTTGTTTAGCCCTCCTAACAGCTGTAGCTCCTCCTGTGGGTGGACCTGTATCAGCTGTTTTTATAATTATAGACCAATTATTATTATTACTACTCAAAGAGACTATTAATTATACTATTGAAGATGAACTGTCTAAAAAAAAGAAGGAACTTAACGAAGGTGTTCAAAATTTAGGAGTTATCAAAAAACTAAATTCGAAAAGAAATTCTATAAACACAAGTGAAGTGGAAAAGTATCTTAATTCTAAAATGAAATTATTAGCCGAATCATTAAATTATGATACTGATTTAAAAAAAGTAACTTATGTTAGTGCAGATTCTGCTCTTAATTATTTGAAAGCCAAAATAAAAACTAATATTAATAAATCACATTCAATGTCAATTTCATCAATGAATAATGTTTTAGAATTTACTAATGATGAAGAGGAAGATGTGAAAATTTTTCTTGATGATACAATTAATGACTACAAAGAGGGGTTTGATAACTTAAGTAGACATCAAGATTTATTTACAAGAGTAATACTTAGTGGAATTGTAGTTTCTATTTTTAATAAAGATAAGTTCGTTTCTGTTGCTGATATTGCTATTTCTGATGGATTTGTTCCTAACACAAGTGGATATAAACCTGCTAGAAGTACAACAAGTATCAGCTATATTAATTTTGTTAATACAGAGAGTAATTATAAAAGAATAGAACCTACTGAAACATTTGTTATTAAGTCTATCCCTATACTTAATAATAATTGTATAACACAGAAAATTGTGCAATATATAACGCGTCTAATGCAAGAGAATATAGAAGATTTCAATGCAGCTGAATATTTTAATACAATATATATAGAGTACGAAGATTTAAATAATTAACAATGGAATAGTAACCTAAATTCATACTCGGAATTTATCAATTCTGAGATAAAAATGAATGAGGTTAAATAATATGAAATACAGTAAAGAATTTAAAGATTACCCTTGGGTGAAACAATGCAGTTAATTTTGAATGACAATAAAGTGTCCTTAATGTTGCCCAAGATTTGGGTATAAATCCAAAAACTTTATATCATTGGTTTGCAAAGTATAACAAAGATCATAATATACCTACAATGGAAAAGTTAATAAATAAATTGATGCTATATTTATTCAAGGAAAACATAATATAGGACTCGTAGGATTCAAGATAAACTTCTAGAATTATATGGATTAATCATTTCAAGAAAACGAATTGTAAGTATTATGTAAGTTCTTAATTTAAAAGTTAAAATGAAAAGAAGATACAAAAATACAACTGATTATAATCACGGGGTAACTTGAGGGTGTAATTTACCAATAGCTTTAAGATATACTAAATAGAGATTTTTATGCGTCAAATCTAGATAAAAAGTATGTTGGAGATATTACTTTTATTCAAACAGTAAAGGAGGGAATATAACTGTTGGGATAATGCTGTGGCAGAGAACTTTTTTAAATCATTAAAACAAAAATTAGTTTATAACACATATTTTTATACAAAAAAACAAGCTAAAAAGAGATATTTGAATATATAGAATTTTAATATAATAGAACGAGAAGTCACAGTTATTTAGGAAATTTATCTCCAAATAATTTTGAAGAAAAATACTTTATGTTACAAAATGAAATGGTGGCTTAGGGATAAGCAAAAAAGAGTATGAATTTCAGTACCACTCCAATATACATCAATTTGTTTTTCACTTTGACATTCTTTTGTTTTAATTAAAATTAATAGTGATATTCTTTCGTATAACATCAGTATTGAGGAACAAGGTAAATAACAATTAACTCCAATAAATTGTTTGAATCTATTGTGAACAATAAAAAATCTGAATTCTTTAAACTACTACTTCGTTTTCTGCATATTTCTTGTTATATCATTCATCTAATTTATATTAAAAATATCGTCACACTTATATTGTGATTAATACTCAAATATTTAATACAGGAATTTGGAAACAAGTAAAGATAAACTATTTTATACCAATAAGTGTGAAGATTGTTTCATTATCATATTTTTACTTAATTAAAAATATATATTTGTATAAATTTTTAAGTAATTTATAAGTGATTTTTAATAATAATAATAAATAATAATTATTTTAAAGGAAAATTTATGTCATTGTTTTCAGCAATAAAAACAAAAAGTGAAAAAGGTAAATTGATTACTATGGAAGATAATTTCGCAATTATTGAATTCCAACCAAATGGTACAATTATAGAAGCAAATAAGAATTTTTTAAATGCCTTAGGTTACACATCATCTGAAACAGTAGGAAATCACCATAAAATGTTTTGTGATAATTCTTATATAAATAGTAGTAAGTATACTACATTTTGGAATAATTTAAGAGCAGGAAAAGCACAAATAGATGAATTTAAAAGAATTAGAAAAGATGGAAGTTTTATATGGATACAAGCTTCATATACTCCTGTGAAAAACAATAATGGTGAAGTAACAAGGGTAATAAAATTTGCCCAAGATATTACACAAAGAAAACTTGAAAGTGCTGATTCAGCTGCTCAATTGAATGCAATTGGAAAATCATATGCCGTTATTGAATTTGATATGAGTGGAAAAGTATTAAAGGTAAATGATAACTTTTTAAATACACTTCATTATAAACAAAATGATGTTATTGGAAAACATCATAGTATGTTTTGTGAAGAAACATATAAAAAATCAAATGAATATAAACAATTTTGGAAAAAATTAAATGAAGGACATTTTGATTCTGGTGAATATCTAAGACTTGATAAAAATGGTAATGATGTTTGGATTCAAGCATCATATAACCCAATTATTGATATTGATGGGAAACCATATAAAGTAGTAAAATATGCACAGGATATTACAGCAAGAAAAAATATGGTTTTTTCAGTTGAAAAAACTTCTGCACAATTAACAAGTTCATCAAAAGAATTATTTATAACTGCTGAATCTATGTCAAATAGTGCGACAACAGCAACAGCACAAGCAGAAGAAGCATCAGTTGCCATAGAAGAAATATCACAAGGTACAAAAGAAGTATCAAGTAAAATAAATACAATGTTATCTTCAATTCAACATATATCAACCTCATCACAAAATGCAAAGAACATATCAATTGATGCAAAAAACAAATCAGAAGATACAACACTATCAATAAAAAAGCTTGATGAAGAATCTAAGAATATTGGAACAGTTGTTAAATCAATTGCTCAAATAGCTTTTCAAACAAATATTCTTTCATTAAATGCAGCAGTTGAAGCAGCTACTGCTGGTGAAGCTGGAAAAGGTTTTGCTGTTGTTGCACAAGAAGTAAGAAATCTTGCATCAAGATCAGATCAAGCAGCAAAAGAAATAGAACTAGGAATTCAAAGAATACAAGATTTAGTTACACTCTCAACAAAAGCTATCATGAGCATTGATGAAACAATTGATAAAATGTCTCATATATCAACGGATATAGTTGACTCAGTAAAAAATCAAAGTACAATTTCAAGTGAAGTATCAACTATTATAAATGAAACAAGTATTGGCATAAATAACATTGCAGAAACAATGGAAAATGTAGCTAGAAATGCTCAACAAAGTGGTGAAGAATCCTCAAAAACACTAGAAGCATCAAAAGAATTAAATAGTTTATCAATGGATTTATTTGATGCATTAAAGTCAGTAAAAAGTTCAACTGAGCCTTAAAAAATAGGAGAAAATAGAATAAGAGTGTAAATTCAACTGTATAAACCCACAACTATCATCTGACTACTATGTATATTTTTCCATAATTTCGCTGAAAAATATACATAGTTGAGGATAAGTCTCTGAGCAATTTCTAACTCTTGAGCTTTTCCATTTATTTTGGACCTCATGAATTGATAGATACATTAGCTTAAATGCTGAGTTTACAGTAGGAAATGACCCTTTAGATTTTGTCTTTCTTTTAATTGTAGAATTTAGAGATTCTATTGAATTTGTTGTATAAGTTAACTTTTTAATAGCTTCTGCATATTTGAAAAGTAGCTAATTCATTCCAATGATTTAATCAAGATTGATTAATGTCAGGGTATTTTGATCCCCATATATTAAGGAATTCAGTTAGGTTTTCTTATGATTGTTCTTCTGTAATAGCACAATAAACTGCTTTTAAATCTCGTGCTATTTCTTTTCTATCTTTCCAAGATACAAACTTCAATGAGATTCTGATTTCATGGACTATTCATCTTTGAATCTCTACTTTAGGATAAATATAGTTAGCATCTATTGCAAATATAAGAACATCTTCTACTCCTCTGTTCTTAATTTCATTAAGTAGAGAAAGCCAGTATTTACTCGTTTCATTGTTTCCAATCCAAATACCTATTATCTCTTTATTTACTAATGTTGTAATGCATAATATTATATAAGTAGCTACATTTTTAACTACTCTTTCTATTCTTATTTTAAGAACAGTATCATCCTTAAAGATAATTCTATTCACTTTGATCTAAGACTCTATTTTGCAAATTTTTGTCTAATTCTAAAATCTTATTACTCATATTAGAAATTATTTCTGTCGATAATTCATAAGCATATAAATCATAAAGATGTAATTGAATATCTCTTACACTCGTACCTATGGCATAAAGTTAGATTATTAAATCTTCTTCATAATAAAAAAAGTATTGTGATACTATTTTGATTATTCACTTCTAAAATAGTTTCTCTTTTTTAACTAATTCTGGTTAAAAGCTAGAATCTCTATCTCTTGGTATTTCTAAGTTTTCTTTAGCATATTTTGAATTGAGTTTCTTTTTATTATAAGCATTTCTTGAGTTTAAGTTTTTTGAGACTTAGTTATTCTTATAACCTATTAGTTCTTCTAAATTTAATATTGCCATAATGTAAATCCTTAAAATTAATTTACTAGATATTTTATCTAATAAATTTATATTTAAAAGGTTTACACAGTTATATTTACACTAGCAATTTTTTACTAGTTTTACCTTCTTTTTTCATTGTAAGTTACATTTTAATAAATTTACAAATATATACTTACACAAGTGTATATATATCTGTGATTTTAGTTAGAGGGTCAATATTTCTTCCAATTAAATCTCTTACATCTTTTGATAAAATTATTCCCATAACTATGACAACAGAGGGTCTTCCTTTTTTTATGTAATTCATTGTTATATTTTACATTATTTAGTTCTGGAAATCTAACATTTTTTAAACAAATTAATAAAAATTTTATTCTTTTCATATTTTAAGATAAAGTTATTTACTAATGTAGTTATTGATGAACAAGGTAAGTAACGGTTAACTCCAATAAGTTATTTACATCTACTGCAAACAATAAAAATTCAGAGTTTCATCAATTCATCCCTCGTTTTCCTCTTATTTCTTGTTATGTGTAGAACTTCAATATCTTCTTCTTTAAAAACTTCAATTTTATATGAACTTCAAAAAGACTGATAATTGCTGATGTCAAAGACATCAGCAATCAAAATATTTTACTTTATTCATAATACTTATCTATAACTATTTATTAGGATTGTATTAAATTATTTATGTATTTTAGCATTAAAGATTCCACTACAATTATTACTTTTGAATGTACCTCTAATTATTTCTTTATTTTTTTCTATTGTCACAAAACTAACATCTCTTGATAAAAATCTATTAATATTCCCATTTATTCTTGAAGTACCAGATTTCCCCGTTGTTTTTATGAATGATAATTGACCAAATAATTTATTATTTTTACTTACGAAAAGTTTTATTTTAGTATTACTCGGGCATTTTACTTG
The DNA here is from genome assembly GCA_013215915.1 of Campylobacteraceae bacterium. GTDB lineage: Bacteria > Campylobacterota > Campylobacteria > Campylobacterales > Arcobacteraceae > NORP36. Next base: position 17,690 of record JABSON010000009.1, read on the forward strand.
TCTATTTTTATCTAAAACTAAGACACCATCATAAATTTTAGTATCTTTTGGTAAATCAATTTTGTCAATATATGATTTTATTTCAACTTTGTCTTTTTTTGCTTGTATTACAGTATTTTCTTTAATCTTTTTAAAACAACTTCTATTTAATGATAATTTCTGAAGAGTATTATAACCCCATTTGTTTTTAGTATCTGTAGTAATATAATATAGTTCATTTTTACTATTATCTAATCTACAAGATAAAAACTTTAAATTTGATATTTGTGTTACATTACAAGACCCTCCAATAAAATATTCTAAGATTCTTTCATATTCAGAATATGTTATATATGTTTTATTTCCAGCTTTTACATATTCATAATGAATATTTTTACATTCTTCATTTCTTAACTTATAATATTGAATATTTGTTCTATGTCCACCTCTTTGCCCTATTCCAAAATGTCTATCATCTTTTTGAATAGCATTTTTGAATATTGTATTGTTTATAACTACAGTTTGACTATCTTTGTTATATTTTGGTGTTACATTGTATATTGGTGTACAACCTACAAATAATAATCCACATGTTATCATTGCTACTATTAGTTTTTTCATTTTTTCTCCAAATTTTCTTTTAATGTAGACTAAAGATAGTCTTAATGAACTGCTAATTAACTCTTGGAAGTTGATTGAATCTCTTTCGAAATAGAAAAACTAAAATTTTTCTCAGTTACTACATTATTTTTGTCTATTTCTTGTTATATATGGAACATCAATTATAAATTAAACTCCTAATGTCTAATTGCATAGAAACTTGTAAATATGGTAATTGTTGATGTCAAAAACATCAATGATCAAATAACTTTTACTTTTTCCATAATCACTATCCGTAACTGTTATTTATCATATATACATAACATTTAAGTTTAGAGACAAGGGGATATTATGTTTTGATAGTATGGTTTTTAATTTTAGATAATAGAGGCTTTAAAATCCTAAATTTCGTACTGTACCCTTGTTCTTTTTCTGTGTTTTGTTATGTTTTTAATGCTTTTTCATACTTTTTAAGTTTTGTTATTGCCCAATCATAATGACTTGAAGTATTTGAAATTAAATATGAGGCTATGGATGTTGTTCCCGTCCATTTATATTTTTTCTTTTCAAATAATTCATCATTTGTATGTTGGTTTATTAACTTTTGAACTTCTAAAAATGATTTTTTAATCATTTTTAATATTTCATAATATTTAGTTGATTGATAATTTTCCCATATTTTTTGATTTAATGCGGGTACAGTTCTAAAAGTATATCCTTTAGTAGGAATATCAGGTTTTTCTCCACTCATTCCAACTTTATACCAATTTAATATCAGTAAGTGCCAATGATGAAGATGTGATAAAATATCTCTTATATTTTTATCTCTATCTTCAAATGGTATTTTACCATTGATGATTTCTTCTTCACCAAAAGATAATATTAATTCTATCATTTTGTTAAAATTACTATTGCTTAGTTTTAAAAGTTCATCTTTATTTTTTGGTCTTGGCATTTTCTATCCTTGAAAGTTTAGTCTACTATAAATATAAAGTCGGTATTGAGGAACAAGGTAAGTAACAGTTAACTCCAATAAATTGTTTGCATCTCTTACACACAATAAAATCTCAGAATTTTCTAGATTCCTACCTCATTTTCCTCATATTACTTGTTATGTGTGGAACATCAATTATAGTTTGAAACTCCTAATGTCTAAATCTAAAAGAACTTCAAATTTATATGTAAATTATAAAAGCTTAATAATTGTTGATGTCAAAGACATAAATAATCAAATAACTTTTACTTTTTTCATAATCATTATCCTTAACTATCATTTAGTATAGACACATAATTATTTATTAATTGCATATAATATATAAATTAGACTTAATAATAACAATTATCATACACTTTTAATTTTAGTTTATATAGGAAAGAATATAATAGTGGAAGAAATAAAGGAGTTCAAAATTGAGTGATTATAAAACTAAGTAATTATGTAAAGCGTCCCCTAAAATTTTTGAGTTGCAATTAATTTTCACTTTGCACTATGATTTTTCTTTCATAACATTCATCTTTTAAGAATTTTAAATGATATCATAAGAAAATATGGCTGTCAATCTAAAACGGTTGAAGATAGACTGATATTGCAACCCTAAACAAAAGACAAATAAATCTGTTACATTTAATACAGTAAAAATTATTGCTTCGAGCTTTTTTATAGTAATAAAGATATAGAAATTATATTTGAAGAAATGTCAAAACTATTTTTAACATCTTCTATTTCAATAAGACCAAATAGACAATATTCCAGACCAAGAAGAGAAATAGGAAAAAATGTAAAAGCAATTAAAAGTGTAAATTTCTCAAAAAGGAAGAAAAAAAGTGTTTTTTAGGAATCTTAATGCACCATAGAATAGGAGTTAAATCCTTAACTTAAGGACATTGAAACTGTCCCTTTTATTTCTTTTTTAATTCTACTTAAATGAGTTGGTGAAATACCCAAATATAAAGCAATATGATATTGTGAAAGTCTTGTTACAATATGATTAAATACCTTTAAAAAGTTTATATACCTTTCTTGTGCATTTTCTAAAACCAAGACTTGTGCATTTTTATCTTTTTCTAAAATCCAATGTTTTTCCAAATATAAAATATAAAATAGTTTTATATCCTCTTTTTCATATAAAAGTTCTCTATATTTTTTATGATTAATATCAATTACTATAGAGTCTTCTAAGGCTTGAACAGATTCTTCTACTGCAAAATCATTTAATAAAGTAATCATTGGACCAAAAAATCTTCCTTCCCAAAAAAAGTTTTTATTATACTCTTGGGCATTTTCATTTGTTGTACAAGATCTAAATAAACCAGAATAAATAAAAGAAATACAGTCAACTTTATCATACACATCAAAAGCATATTCATTTTTTTTAATTGTTCTAATACTACAAATATTAATATATTTATTCCATGTATCTTGTGAAATAACATGGTAAGAATCAAGACTTTTTTTAAGTGATTCAAATATTTGTTTATTATCAATAATCATTATTTTTCCTTGTTTATAAGAATAATAGAATCTTCTTAAAATCAACCTATGTTGATGATAAAATTTTTGATCTATACTATAATTCAATAAAAAAAGAGAATTTATGAATAAAAATTTAAATGCACACTTTTATGTTTTGTTAGCTACATTTCTAATAGGAGGATCTTTTATTGCTTCGCAAAAGTTAGCAGGAAATATTGATCCAATTTCTATCACCCTATTACGTTTTGTTATTGCTTCAGTTTTTTTAGCACCTTTTGTATTTTTAAAAAAAGAGTTTAGGCTTAGAATAGTACCTACGTTTAGAAGAGCTATGATTATAAGCTTTTTTTATGCTTTATTTTTTATAGGAATGTTTAAAGCTTTAGAATATTCAAGTGCACTAAATACTGGAACTATTTTTACTTTGTTACCACTTCTTACTGCAATTTTTACATTCTTTGTTTTTAAACAAGTTATTTACCTAAAACAATATTTAGTTTATTTCATAGGAATACTTGGAACCTTGATAGTAGTTTTTAAAGGAGATATCAATTCATTTTTAGAAATTTCTTTAAATAAAGGAGATATTATTTTTTTATTTTCTATTATATCAATGTCTTTATATTCAATATCTGCGAAATATTTTTATAAAAAAGATGATAAGTTAATTGTACTTGTATTTATGACTTTACTTGGTGGAAGTCTTTGGATGTTACTTGCTTTATTAATCTTAGATATACCATTACAGTGGAGTAAAATAGATAATACTTTGTATATTTATATGATATATTTAAGTATTATTGCTACTTTAATTACTTCATTTTTATATCAAAAAGCTAATATAATATTAGGTCCTAAAATAGTTATGTCTTATGTATATTTAAATCCAGCAGTAATAAGTATCTTATTATTTCTTTTAGAAGGTAAAACAATGAACTTTTGGACTACCTTAGGTATTTTAATATCATCTTTTTCTACTATTGTTTTATTAAATTCAAATAAGATTAGAATTGAATTATAAGTAAATATGAGTTTTAAAAAAGAAAAGCGGCAATTGTCCCAGTCAAACTTCAACGACGTTCTGTCTTCGTCTGCTAGTTGTTATTATGTTTTTCATATCAATTACTAGCTTCTTTATATACTTTCATATTATCTCATTTACAAATAACAATAATATCTATAATAATTTTATTCTTAATTATCTCATAAACTATTCTGTATCTTTTATTATTAAATTTAAGTTATTTTTATTACCTAAATTTTTTCCTATTTCAGGATTCTTTATTATTTAGGTAAGTTTTTTTACTGAATTATTTAATTTAAAAGGCCTTTTTCGCTTCTTCATAGAATTTAAAATTCTACATTCATTAGCATTATATAAACTGTCATTAGACTCATTGATATTGTTTAAATTAAACCTGTACCTGGTATTAATACAACAAGTAAAGATGTAATTATAAATTCATTGATTATCATTTTTACTCTTATTTTTAAATACTATAAAATAAGGCTTTATTTAATCTACGAGATACGTTCTCAGCAAGAACTTATTATATTTAAATGATTTCGTATCATGTCTTCGTTATTCTAAGTGGTCAAATAAGTAAATTGTCTCCAGAATTTTTAACCTTAGTACCAATACTCTGTAATTTATCCCCTTCTATATAATGAATATTTGTAGTATAGTAATCCATATTATATTCAATTTTTAAGGAAAAATACAAACTTTGTTTAAGATGAATTTTTATCACTTTTTCAATTTCAATACTTAAATTCTGGGTAAATACTTTATCTCGATGAGGCTTTGTTAATAAAGAAACAGTAATAAGTATGTGAGAGTATTTATACTTAGAACAAGGATAAGCTCTTGATCTACATTCTCCAGCACTAAGATCCTTTTCATTGATGATTCTCTCAATATCATCAAAGACTTTGTTAGTATCTATATCTAAATTATCAGAATATTTAATTTCTACATGTGGCATATCAGTCTACTCCTTAAATATATAACATTTTACTTCAGCGATAATCTGCTATTGTATCCACGTTATTGAAATATATAAATTATAACAAAAAAATTATTTAATACTATAAAAAAGGTAATAAAGAAGATAGACAACTTTTATTTACTAGACTATAATTAAATATAAATTCAATAATGATACTTCTTGAAATAAACTATAAATACACAAATATTATTGTTTTTTATGTATTGTAAAGTATTATGCTTATTATAATTATGCATATTATGTGATTTATAATTTAGAGCACCATGAAATACACCTAAAATATCTATCTCATTTTTTATCAAATATGCAATACGGTAATGACCATAAAATAATATTCTTATTTCTTCACTATTTTCATAAACTTAAGCAATCGTTAGAAATGATTGTAAAATCTGTACTTTATTATATATTTGTCCAATTAATAGTTACCATTGTTTAATTTTATTTTTCATCTCGTCATTTGAAATATTTTTATTTTCATTTGAGTCTTTTAATACATTTTGAATCATTTTACAAAAGATAGTTCTTTTAATATCTAATCATAAGATGTATCTTCAGGTAATGAATCAATTATTTTTTTTGATACTTGTTTTGGTGTGATCACAATATTCTTCTTCATCAAAGTTTGTTGTGTTTAACTTTTAGCTCTAATTTTGAATCTAGAGTATCTATCCTATACTTTTTTCATGCCACTTGGACTATTTTATAATACCTTGGAGAGACATTGTTGATTTTGTATTTGTTCTTTATAATATTTACTAAACATAATTAATGAATTTTATCTACCAATATCATTTGCTTTTATTGATTCCCGTACAGACATCTAGAATATATTGCTGATATAATTGATATGACTATTGATATTATGCAATCAAATTACTATTTATAAATTAAATAACTGACTCATTATATAACGTAGGTATTCAGGAACAAGCTAATTAATGGTCATCTCTAGTAAATTGTTTGCATCTATTTTGAACAATAAAAACTTCAAATTTCTATGAAACTTGTAAAAGTCTGATACTTAACTATTATTTACAATATTGGCACATAACGCTGTACTTGTGAATATATTGGAGGTTAGTTTTAGTACCATACGTTGTTATCTATTTAATTATTTTTTCCATGACATAATTACTTAATGTTTGATTTTCAATTTTCATGGATTGTTGTTTTACTACATGAAACCCAAATACTTCAAAGAAAGGTTTAGCAGTTATGCTTACCTGTGAATAAACACGAGATATTGATTTTTCTTTACACCTATTCATTAAATGCTGCATTAACATTCTACCAATACCTTTTCCTTGAAATTCGTTATGACAGAAGAAATGGTCAATGTATCCGTCATCTTGAATATCAGCAAAACCAACAATCTTTCCGTCTATTTCAGCAATAAATGGATTCATGTCTTTAATTCGTTTTATCCACTTGTCTGAGTTATATTCATCTGGAGCCCATACCTTTATTTGTTCTTTAGAATAGTCTTTGATGTTTACATTTTTAATTGTATTCACTTTAAGTTTCCAAAGCTCAAATTCATCATCTTTTCTCAATGTTCTAATTTTTATCATTATATTTCTTCCTTTATTAAAACTAACGCTTTAAAAACAGTAACAACCTTATCGAAAGTAGTAAATTCTTTTGATTAAGATAATCAATGGAACATAACACCGCGTTAAGTGGCGATCAACGATACCACAAAACTTAACCTATTGTGAGATAAACACTTAAACTAAAATTTGAACTAAAGCCGCGAAGTGTTGGAGTCCGTCTTAAACGCTTTGTTATGCCATGCCCACTCAGTGCGAAGAATAGCTAGCACAACTGTATCCCAGAATTTATCTTTGAAGAAACGATCTTCTCTAAAGTAAGCTTCTTCTCTCATACCTAGTGACTGGCATAATTTGATTGCCGCTAGATTTTTACTTATAGTTTCAGCATAAATACGATGTACACCTAGCTCAGTGAAACCAAAATCAGCTAGAGCTTTGCTAGCTTCTAAGCTTAACCCACTACCCTGTGATTCCCTTGAAAAAGCACACCCCATCGACGCTTGTTTATTAGATTCAAGACGTAAGCAAACCGTTCCAATGAATTTTCCCGATACTTTGCTTTCAACTGCAAGCTGATAAGACTGACGTGGAGCTTCGACAGCCTGAGCTATAAATAGCTGAGTTAGTTCTTGATATTTACTAGCTTCACAATCACTTTCATCGTAGAAACGCTGATACTTAGCATCTTGAGACATGGCAATAAATGCGCATTCGTCACTGTTTGTCATATCTCGAAGAATCAAACGATTAGTCTCCAGTTTAAACATAGAAATTTCCTTTTTCATTGTGAGGCATAATGCCAAACTAACCAGCACGAAACCTTGGCATACGCTTTTGCGAAGCTAAATTGCCAAGAGTAAAGTGTCTGGTTTAGTGTCTTATTAGGAATATCTACTACGATATAGTTCGGCATGTTCGAGTTTATATTCATCTGCTAGTTCAAATTGTATTGTCGAAACATCAAGCATTTCTTGTGGCTTACCATAAGCCACAACACTGAACTCTTCACCTGATTCTAAACAGATAACTACAAGTAAAACTCTACGATAACCATCTGGCTCATTGACTCTTTCTAATACATCCATGGTAAATATAGCGTCATTTTTCACCTCAAACACTTGTCCTTTAATAGGACTACCTTTACCTGAGTTCAAAATAAGCCAAGGTGAATAACGCTCACCAACCAAGTAGAGAGGATAACTTTCCTTAGTCTTGAAATTCTTTCGGAAACGAATACCCTTGTTTGTTTTAAAGTTTGGAAACCCTTCTTTCAAAGTTCCAAATACGAAAACTTTTTGCACTAAACCCTCCATATTCCTATCGTTTGACTTCATCGACGATATGCGTTTGCTGCTAGGAGACTGGAAAGATCTCAATCTCATTTAATTAAAATATTCTACAATAAACATACTAAAAACAAGTATATTAAAATTACTAAAACGGTACAATACTTACCTATAAAATGCTTATTATAGGTATATATAAACAAGGGTTAGATAGAAAACAGCAATTAATATTTCCATAAAGTTTAGATGAGTTAGTTGATTCTAATAATATGCTTAGAGCAGTAGATTCTTATGTAGAGATATTAAATATCAAAGAATGATTTTCATTTTATCTGACCTAAAATCAGGTCTTAATCTTTTATTTTTTGAATTTGGTACTGATTTACGTGAATACAATAATTATCAGAGAAAAGTTCATTTAAAGTAATTCCTAAATTTACTTCAGTTAAATATATTGGTAATCTATATTCCATTTGTCATATAACGCTCCCATAAACTGTGAGCAATGCTGGCACAATTTCTTGCGCCTTTTGTCTTTGCAACGAAGGGGACAGTGTTACAATCTGAATTCATGGGCTTGTTACCTGCCTTTTGCCATGTGCTCTGCCACTAGCCTATTCAAGATATCTTGGTTTGTGCGATTGGGCCAAGGCTGCTCAAAAACCCAGCAAGGTATTTTTGTGTTCGATTTAATAGATGAATATACTATATAAAGTAACGATGTAGTATCGCTTGGATCCATTCGATTTAATTTGAGTGCGGACTTTAATGCTTCATTATAGTTGGAGTTTTGAATCTGTTGGTTATAAAGATTATCCAAATCCTTCCATTCAGTTTCTATTTCTGAACCGAAAGATAAGAAACTTAAAATAGATAATAAAACTAATAGTATTCTCATAACTTCCCATGGCAGTTAACATTTGACTTGATAAACAAGCTATTTAGCTTATTTCTCTTTTCTAAGCTTATCTATCTAAATGCTATTATTTATACACCATTTTATCATAAAACATATATTTATCTAATATTTAATTTTTGATTAAAATATCTTTTTCTTATAGTCTAAAGAATTACAGATTAAATCTAAATACTTTAATAATCATTTCAATTTTAGAGACACATAACGCCTTGTTAAGGTGTGAGGCACGCAATACTAAAGCCTCTGAATACCACCTTAATCACCAAAACCAACGCATAATAAAAATGCCACACGTGCCGAATTACTCTTGAACAATTTGTTATGTGCGTTCGTTAAGCTTGGACGTCAGAATATGATCTTCCCAATTCCCTGCAATTTTTAAATACCTCCGAGCGATACCCTCTTTTTCGAATCCTAATTTAAGAAGCACTTTTTCACTCGCTGTATTACACGGCATGTAATTCGCCATTACTCGGTTAAGACCAACGACGTCAAACATGTAACTTATCGAAGCTTCCAGTATTTCGGTCATATAACCCTGACCCTCAAACTTCCTTGTAACGGAGTAACCTAAAAAGCAGGCCTGAAAAACACCACGAACTATCCCAGTAAAACTGCAAACACCAACAATTTCAGATGTATCTTTGTCCAAAGCTACAAACTTAACCTCATTGGAGTGGTAACCTATATTCATACCTTGTTTAGCGCTACTTATAATAACTTCAACTCTATCAGCATCTATCATTTAGCTTAGGCACATAACGTCGGTATTGAGGAACAAAGTAAGTAACGGCCAACTCCCATTAAATTGTTTGCATCTATAGCGAATAATTAAACAAATAATTTCTCAACTACTACCTTGTTTTCCTCCTATTTTTTGTTATATGTGAAACTTAAATGACAAATTGAAACTCATTCTATCGTATTGTAAAATAACTTTAAATTGTTATTAAAAGTTTAAAGTTTTGGGGACAATACACCTATTTAACCATTTTATTTTATATCTTTTCTACAATATAACTAAATCATTTTCAATATAAAATAAAAGTTTGTTAAGATAAATTTTCTTTTAACTTTGTTTAAATATTCACTTTTATTTATATTGAAAAAATCTATAAGATAATTATATACAGAATATAGTTTTGAATATACTAGTGTATATTATTTAGTGTTAAATATAAATTGTCTTTCTATTTGATACTCATCAATAGTTTTATTCTATATTTCATCTTTAAAGTTAAATATTTTCCAAATACTTTTTTTAGCTGACTTCTAGTTGGTGATTTGAAATAACCTTATTTTTTGAAATACATTTATAATTTTAGAAATACACTATGAATCATTTTTTTATATAACGTTTGTTTTTAGAAATAGTTTTACAAGCTAGTGTAAACTATTTCTATCCAAGGTTTGTTATATTTTTTAAGTTTCAGTGACAGTATGATTATTTTACAATTCCGTCAACTGGTTAAGCTGTCCCCCTAATTTTAGGAACTTTATTTATTATATCTCAATATCAAAATCTTCACTATCAATACAATATTTACCTTTTTTCTTAAAAGGTGCTTTCTTTTCTTTTTTAATATTTATCATTGCTTCTCTCGTAATTATCTTCGCCATTTTTAAGTTGGGATGAACATATCTATTCATTAGCATGAATATATCTATAGACTTTTGAGCATAATAATTAGCTTTATGACATTCTTTAGTTTCCATATATATCATGGAAATATTATAATAGGTGTTTGCAACTTCAGGATGATTTTCATTAAATAGTGATAGTTTTATTTCTAAAGATTTTTTAATATTAAGTAAAGCTCCTTCTTTTTGATTCATAAAAATGAATACAACTGCTAGATTATCATAAACTATTGCAATCTCTTGATTATGTTCATTATCTAATGTTTTATTAATATTTAATGATTTATTCAAGTATACTAAAGATTTGGAAAACTCTTTTTTTGTCTTATATATCATACCTAAATTATTATAACAAATGGCGAGGTCCAAAGATTCTTTTCCCTGATCCTTTTCTAATAGCTCAATTGCTTTTGTTTGAAAAGATATAGAACTACTTAAATTATTCAATTTGTGATATATATTAGAAATATTACCATACATCACTCCTATATCAGTGAAGTTATCAATATAGTTAGTTTCCAATATTATTAATGACTTTTCATACATTTGTAATGCTTTTTGATTTCTACCTAATTTATCATGCATTAGTGCTATATTGTTACAAGACATTAAAGACAATTCTTGTTTTTCGTCAAAAATTTCTAGTGCTATTGAATAAGCCAACTCAAAACTTTCTAGTGCTTGGACATATTTTCCAATATAGTTATATACATCTCCTATGGAATTATAAAATTCAATAACAAGTTCATTTTTAACATTCAATTGCTTAAGTACACGAATTATTGAATTAAAATAAATTGAATGATCTTGTTTATATTCTGTGATATTATCTTCAAGGATACTATTATATGTCAATATCATATTCTTAATTTCAGTAAACTTTGGAAGGTGATTATTTAGAATATATTCCTTTATAATCTGATGAAGTTTATAATATGTCCCATGTCTAATTAACCATCCTCTACTAACTAAGAAATTCAATCTACCAGTTAATTGAACTTCTTCTAAGATTTTTTCTAAAAAAGAAACATCTATTTCAATAGAAGGAAAAATGGAAAGTTTTTTTAATAATAATTCATATGGTTTTTCAATTTTTTGCATTGCAAAAAGTTCTTTTAGCATATGGTTTAAATTAGCTTCATAACCATTTTCCTCATCAATGAATTTTATTTCAGATAATTTACCATTTCCAAACATTTCAATAATACCTTCTAGCGAATACCCTTCACTATTAATAGTTTTTGTAATTAATTCAATAAACAAAGGATGATAGTCAATAAATTCAAGAATTGTTTGTATACTCTGGATATCATCACTTTGAAAGTATTCAAGAAAAAGGTTTTGTGCCACAGATGATGATAGCGTACCTAATGGATAGTTTTGAATAGAACTTATTTTCATCCTTGATGTAAAAATAATTTTATATCCATAATCTTTTAAATCTAAAATAGAATTAAAATCATCTTTTATTATTTCTGAATATCTTAAATCATCTATAACTAATAACTTGTCTCCCTCTAATTTCATAAGTTTTTCTATTGCTTCATTAAATGTATTTACAACGGTATTTCCTTTTAATTCTAAAGAATCTCTTAATTTTGCAATAAAATTAGATTTTATATTATCTTCAACTACTATATAACCAACATATTTATATTTTTCTTTATTTAATGATAAATAATTGCTTACTAATGAAGATTTACCTATACCTCCAATACCATGTATTAGTAGAAGATTAGAGTTAAGAAAAACTTTATCTATTTCATCCATATCATTATTTCTTCCTTGAAAGAACTTACTATTCATCCCAAGCTTTTTTGTTAAAGGAATAGTCACTTTATCTTTTAAATTAACAATTTTTTTAGTAAGAGGTCTAAATTTAATTATAATTTTAAGATGAGTTTTTTCATCTAAAAACTGAATAAAATCATTTCCAAATTCATGCCTATATTCCCTAATACAATCAAACCCTCTTCCTAAAATTTCCGCGACTCCTAATGACGTAGCAAAATCACCCATTTGAGCATCTCTTAAATATGAAAAATCATTATTTGCATTATTTAACATATTTTCTAAAGAACCTAAAAAATTTCCTGGGCTTGTTATTTCAAGTTGTTCTTTGTGTGTTGAAACAATTACTTTAACAGGTGTATTACATTCTTGATCATCATAACATCTATGAGTAAGTGCATTAGAAAGTAGTTCTCGAACTATAATTTTAGGAATAACATAATCATCTTCACGAAGTCCACTTACTAAGAAGTTAGAATAAGTATCTAATTTTGATAAGACATATGTAAGACTTTTATTTAAAAGAGTGGATAATGGACCATAAATATCCTCTCTATGGTCTTTATTTAATGAAGCAACCACAAAAGACTGAGGAATACGTCTATCTGGTCTTTCTGAAAAATTTATTATAACTGAATTAATAAGTTTATTATGTTTCATAAATCCTAGTTCTTTTAGAATATTTTTTTTTGTTTGATTTGAATCTATTTCAATTTTATTATGATAAATATATTTTTCAACTAAATCCCAATTTAAATCGTCAATCATTGCTACATCATTTAACTTTTGGGTAAAGGTACAGTTCTTATAATTTATAACTTCAATGTCTGATAATCTATTTTCCTCTATTATCTGTTGATTTTTTTGTGTATTTTCTTTAATAGAATCTTTTGTTATATTTTTTGAAATCCATATGTTTTCTGATGAATTAGATATTTTATGTTTGGGAGTCTGCTGTTTATAGTGATCATTATTTTTAGCAACATATTCGATTATATCGGGAATTGAAATTAGGTTATTAAGTGTTTTTTCTCCTTTGTTTCCTGTTTCAATGCATTCGCATAAAAGTTCAGTAAATACACTAAATGTTTTACTTTTATTTTCATGACTATATTCTTCTTCAGTAGACGAAGTTAATATTGCGATTCCTTCAGGTAAGTTTTCATGAAGAATAAGTTTATTATTACTTTTTGCTACTTCTCCACTAAAGCATGCATCAATAATTATAATTGCATTATTTATTCGTTTACCTCTTAATATTGTATGAAAAGTTTCAAAGAAATAAGACTCCTCTCCAAATTTAAGATAATATTGTGTACCATCAATCTCACCATGACCACTAAAATAGAATATAAATTGATCAGAAGGACTTAATTTTTTTAATAATTTATTTAAAATAGATGTAAATTCCTCTTCACTATCTACAGATAAATGTTTTTCAGATAAAGTTTCACAGCAATTACCTATCTCTTTATTAATCATTGCTTTAAATATTCTATTTACATCTGATTGACCAGCCTCTAGTACTTTAGTTGAATCATATCCATTAATAAAAAGTCCAATTCTTTTAGACACTTTAGTTAATCTCTATTCTTGTTATTGGTTTATCATATTTTTCCATAATTTCAGTAAATTCTGATTCTGTTAACTCATTTATACTTCCTGTGATATTACCATCAGTAATACTTATCGTGTATCTTTTAGGTCTTACCCAGTTCATTAAATCTTTAACTATTGGATATGCAAGTGCTGCTATTGCAATGCTGATTGCAAGGTCAGCTTTTGCTCCATCTATTGATTTTCTATTAATAATAGTATTGTGACCTTTTTGATTAAGATAGTTAGATAGATCTTTAGTTGCAAGTGAATCTTTAATCTCATTATCAAAAATATTTATTTTTATCATGTTCTACCTTTAATTTATTATTAAAAAATAATTTTTTAGGAATTATATCGAATAAATAATTAATATAGTAAATAAAAAGAAAATAGCTTTTAATTAATTTTTACATATAAATTAAATACTTTTAACACCCATAAATAATCCTTTCATGTCTTTTTTATATGAAGAGCGATTATAAAATCTTGGGATAGTCACCACCTTAAAATAAATTAAAATCTTACAATTTACAATTAGGATT
>JABSON010000090.1 GCA_013215915.1 Campylobacteraceae bacterium
ATTTTATATACTCAAGCAAGACTACATTTAAACTTCCTAGAAAAATACCTTAGGAGTACAAATCTAGAAAATATAAAAAACATAAAAATAGAAAATGCGTCTTATAATATTTATGCCAAAATAAAAGATGAAAACATTCATTTATTTGTAAAACATAAAAATTATAGAATATCTTTATATAAAAAGATTTTACTTAAATAATTACATCTAGAATTTTTTTAGCTAATTTAACAGCTTTTGATCTATGAGAAAAAGATTTTTTAATTTCAGATCCTAATTCACCTAAAGTTTTATCATATCCTTTGGGAATAAATAAAGGATCATATCCAAAACCATTTTCACCTTTAGGCTCAGTTATTACATCACCGTGCATCCATCCGTGAACGGTATAAGTCTCTTTTTTATATACAATTGCAATACAAGCTGTGTAAAAAGCAGGAGTTCTTGAAATATCTTTTTTATTTAGTTCTTTAATTAATTTTTCATAATTCTCTTTATCACTTGATCCCTGCCCTGCATATCTAGCAGAATAAATTCCAGGCTCTCCATTTAAAACAGGAACGCTAATTCCCGAATCATCAGAAATTACAATAATATTTTCATCATTTATTTTTTCATAAATTTCTTCTGCTTTTTTTACAGCATTACCTTTAAATGAATCTTTATCTTCGATAACTTCGTAGTCACCAATAATATCTTTAAAACATAATACTTCTTCATCTGGAAAAAGTTTTTTGAATTCTGCTATTTTTCCTTTATTTCCACTTGCTAATATAATTTTCATAATCTGCCTTTAATAAAAAATTAAACTTATTTCAAATAAGTTTATTATATAATATAAGCCATTTTAACAAAAACTGGGAATAAATATGTTTAAATTAATTTTACCGCTTTCTACTATTATCGCTTTGCGATTTTTAGGTCTATTTTTAGTATTACCAATACTATCAGTGTATGCTATACAGCTACAAGGTGCTACAACTACATTAGTTGGTTTAGTAATTGGAGGATATGCTCTAACTCAAATGATTTTTCAAGTTCCTTTTGGAATGATGAGTGACAAATTAGGAAGAAAAGGTACTATTGTTACTGGTCTTCTATTATTTGCGATTGGTTCTATTGTATGTGCAATGGCTGATGATATTTACTTTATGTTATTAGGTAGATTTTTACAAGGTTCTGGTGCAATTGCAGCTGTTGTAACTGCTATGATTTCAGATCTAGTAAAAGAAGAACAAAGACCAAAAGCTATGGCAATTATGGGTTCTTTCATTGGTATGTCATTTGCAGTATCTATGCTTGCAGGTCCTACTATTGGAGCTTATACAGGTGTTTCTACTTTATTCTATGGAATTTCAATTATGGCTTTAGTTTCAATTTATATAATTCTAAAAAAAGTACCAAATCCTCCAAGAATATCTCATACATATAATGGTAAGTCAAAATTTAAAGATGTATTTTTAAATTCAAACTTAGTAAAAATGAATATTACTAACTTTTTACAAAAAGGTTTAATGACATTTGCATTTATGATTATTCCAATGGTTTTAATAAGAACATTTGAATGGGATTTAAAAGATTTATGGCAAGTATATTTACCATCAATGATATTTGGTATTTTAGCTATGGCACCTGCTGCAATTATGGCTGAGAAAAAAGGTAAATTTAAAGAAATTTTAATTATCGGTGTTATTTTATTTGCAGTATCTTATTTAATTATAGGAAATGCTCAAACTCCATTAATGTTTGGATTTGGTGTTGTTGTATTCTTTATTGGATTTAATATGCACGAACCAATTATGCAATCACTTGCAACAAAATTTGCAAAAGTTCACCAAAGAGGATTTACTTTAGCAATTTTTAATTCATTTGGATATCTAGGAACATTCTTAGGTGGATTAATTGGTGGTATATTCTATGAAAGTGTAGCTTTAGATGATTTAGTTATAATAATAGCAGTTATTTGTTTATTATGGGCTGGATTAATTGCGACTATTCCAAATCCTATAAAGAAAAAGAACTTATATATTTCATTAGATGAAATAAAAAAAGACAAATTAGAAGCTTTACATATAAATTCAGCAATTGACGAATGGTACATTAATGAATCAGAACATATTGCAATTATTAAATATAATGAAGATCTTCTAAAAGAAGAAAGTTTAATTAAATTAATTAAATAAACCTAAAATAATAAAGGAGGAAGAAATAAATGAATAAGTTCTTATTAGTATTTATTTCTTCTACTTTATTTCTAAATATATCTTTCTCTAAAACCACCTTTTTCATAAGCGAAAACAAACTAAAACAATATACTAAAAAATATGGAGACAGAGCTACAAAACGAGTCCTTATTTGGGATAGAGTTATGCAAAAGTCAAAAAATTTAAAAGTACTAAAAAAACTTAAAAACGTAAATGATTTTTTTAATAAAATAAAATATAAAAGAGATATTAATCACTGGGGTAAAACTGATTACTGGGCAGCTCCATTCGAATTTATGGGTACAGGTGCAGGTGATTGTGAAGATTATGCAATTGCTAAATACTATTCACTTCTTAAATTAGGAATTCCAGAAAAAAAACTTAGAATTACTTATGTTAAATTATTAAGAAAAAGAACAAAATTCGAAATAGCTCATATGGTATTAACCTATTATCATAAACCAGGCTCAACTCCTATAGTTTTAGATAATGTAAATAAGAAACTAACATTAGCAAGTAAAAGAAAAGATTTAAAACCTATTTATTCATTTAATGCAAATGGATTATGGCAAGCAAAAAATAAAGGAAAAACTAGTATTAAAATTGGCTCAAATAATTTAAAAGCTTGGCAAAGTTTAATGACTAGAATTTAAAAGGATACAAAATGTCTTTATCAAAACAATTATATATCATCATATCATTTATATTTTTAATGATTTTTACTGGAAATTTTATTATTTCAGTTAATAATACAAAAGAATATCTTGAAGTAGAGTCAGCTACTAAAGCTCAAGATACTGCTACATCTTTAGGTTTAACATTAAAACCATATATGAAAAATAAAAAAGATGAAGAAATTAATTCAATCATTAAAGTAATAGCTAATAGAGGTTTTTACAAAGAGTTAAGACTTGAAGATACAAACTTTACTTTTACTAGTGAAGATTTAATTATTAATAATAATAAAATAAATCAAGAACTTAATTGGCAAATTGAAAACATTAAAATTGATAAAAAATATGGAAAAATTGAAAAAATTGAATCTGATAATGAACTTTTAGAAGAGCTTGCAAATTTAGAAAATGAAGAAATAGTTTTAAATGATAGTGAAGAAATTGATGTTTACACTTTTACTGCAAATAAAGCTTATAAACAAGGTCTTGATCTTAAAATATCTTTTAGAGCAAAATATGAAGATGAAACTTCTGATTTTGTAAGCACATTAAAAATGTCAAAAGTTTTAGCTAAAGAAACAAGAAAAGTAAAATTTGATTATGTTCCACAATGGTTTATAAATTCTTTTACTTTAAATATGGTAGAGAAATCTAGTGAAATATCTGATGGTTGGAAAACAGCAGCTATAATTTATGTATCAGCAAACCCTGGTGATGCATACGCAAAACTATATGATCAAGCAAAAGCTGCTATTATTTATGCATTTATATCATTTTGTATATCAATGTTATTACTATTTTTCTTTTTAAGTTTTTTGTTAAAACCTTTGAAAAATATTGAAAAACTAGCAATTTCTATTTCAAATGGTGAATTTTTAAAAATTGAAAAACTTCCTTTTACAACTGAAATTAAAAATGTAGCTCTTTCTATGAATCAAATGTCTTCAAAAATTGAAGGTGTAATTAAAAAACTTAATAAAAATCTTGAAAATATGACAAATAAAATTTCTTTAGATGATTTAACATCTTTACCTTTACAACAAACATTTGAAACAGATATGAAAAGTTTATTCATTCATAAAACTGATGCATATGTATTATCTGTAAAAATTGATAACCTTGGATTATATGCAAAAAATCATTCAAATAAAGATGTTGATAATTTTATTAAAAAGTTTGCGTTAATTCTTAAAAACTCTAATAATAAGTTTGAATATAAAATATCTGCTTATAGATTTTTTGGCTCAGAATTTGCTGTTATTGCACAAAATAAAAATTTCTCAAAAATAAAAGAATTTTGTATTTATTTAAAACAAGAATTAGATTTATTTGCGAAAGAATCGGAAATTCCAAATATTGCTTATATTGGAGCTACTCCTTTTAATCATATTGGAACTATTCCTGAAATGCTTATTGCATCAAATGAATCGTGTGAAATGGCAAAACAAATTGGACCTAATGAAGCATTTATTAGAGATGAAAATGACTTAGCAAGAGACATGTTATTATGGAAAGATTTAATATTTGATATTATTGATAATGCCAAATTTGATCTTGATTATATTGGTGATGCTAGAATTTTAAATGGTAAAGATGAAAATAAACTTGTAATGCAAGAAGCATTTTCAACTGCAAAAGATAAAGAATCTAACCAAATACCAATTGGAACATTTGTATCTATTGCTGAAAAATATGAAAAAGTTGTTGATTTTGATAAAGCTGTAATAAATAAAGTAATTTCACATATACTTAAAAATAAGATACAACATGATATTTCAATTAACTTATCACTTGATTCAATATCTAATAACGAATTCTTGAGATACTTAGAAGAAATTTTATTGAAAAATAATAATATTGTATCTCAATTAGTATTTTCAATTACTGCTTATGCAATTGCTAAAGATATTAATACATTTAAAATTTTCTCACATAAAGTAAATAAATCAGGTGCAAAAATAATAATTAAAAGATTTGAATCTAAATTTATTCCTTTAGATAAAATAAAAGATTTAAAAATTAATTATATACGACTTGCACGAGATTATACAAAAGGAATGAATAAAGAACCAGGGAAACTTGCTTTTGTTGAATCAATGCACGAATTATCTGAATTATTAAATATTAAAGTTTATGCTGAAAATGTTAAAGATGATGAAGATTTAGAAATAATTAAAAAGATAAATATTTACGCTACATCTAGATAAATAGGACAGCATTAACAATATATTAACGTTAATGCTTTATAATCTATTATAATAATAATAGAGGTTAAAATGTTTGAGAGAATGATTAGATTTTTTATAAATAATGCAAGAATGAATTACACTTTGTTTTTTCTAATTTTTGCACTTGGTATATATTCATATATAAAAACACCCAAAGAAATATTTCCTAGTTTTCAGCTTGAAATGATATCAATAAATGGATATTATTCTGGAGCTTCAGTTGATATTTTAAATAAAATGATTGTAAATGATATAGAAGACTCATTAAAAAACCTTCAAGGAATACAATCACTTACAACTGTTATATCTTCTTCAAAATTTAATATATTTATGGAATTAAAAGAAGGAGTTGATAGATATAATAAATCAAATCAAATCAAAGATATTATCTCAAATCTTGCATCCCAACTACCCTCTGATATGGATGAACCTAGTGTTAATGTATTAGAAATACAAAGAGATTTAATTGAACTCTCAATTATGTCAAAAACTCTAAAATTAAATGAATTAAAACAAATTGCAAAAAATGCAAAATCTAAGATTTTAGGACTTAAAGATATAGCTGATGTTGTAATGTATGGAGATTCAGATCAATATTATGAAATTTTAGTAAATGAAAGTAAATTATTAGCTTTTGGAATTAAAAAAGATTCTTTTTATTCTGCTCTTTCAAAACTTTCATATATTTATCCACTTGGAAAACTAGAAGGTAAAAAACACTTTTATTTATCAACATATAATGGTCCAAAAAGCGAAGTTGATTTAAAAAATACTTTGCTTAATATTGATGGTATTAGTATATATTTAAAAGATATTACAAAAGTTAGAAAAAGATATAAAGATACTTCAACCTTATTTTCAATTAATGGGAACAATGCTTTAAACTTAAAAATAAAAATGAGCAATACTGGAAATTCAATTGAACTTACAAAAGATTTACAAAAACTTGTATCAAAACTTCAAGAAAAAAGAAGTGATATAGAGTATATTTTAAGAGATGATAATTCTTTAAAAATAAAAGATAGACTAAATATTGTTATTTCAAATATTATTTTAGGAATTTTATTAATTACTCTTTTAGTTATATTTTTAATAAATACAAGAATGGCATTAATAATTGCTATTGGAATTCCTACTTCTTTTGTAATGGGTGCTATTTATTTTTACTTTTTTGGATATACAATTAATATGATATCACTTGTTGGAGTAATGATAGCAATTGGTATTGTTGTGGATGATGCTATTGTTGTATCTGAAAACATTCAACAGCATATTGAAAAAGGAATGGATGCTAAAGAAGCTGCAATCAAAGGTGCTTGTGAAATGGCCAAACCTGTTACAATTGCTTCACTTACTACTTTGTTTTCGTTTATACCAATGTTATTATTATCAGGAACGATGGGTGAGATTATGAAACTAATACCTATTGCTTTTTCTGCTTTAATAATAGCTTCATTAATTGAATCATTTCTATTTTTACCAATTCACGCAGCTCATGTTCTAAAAAAAGAAGCAAAAGTATTATCTTGGGAAAAAGTAAATAAACTTTATTCAGAACTTATTCATTTTTTTATGAGATGGAAAAAATCTTTTTTAATTATATTTATAATAATAGTTCCAGCTTGTATAGGCTTTTTATTAGTAAATTCAAACTTTCAAATGTTTCCAAGGTTTGATGGAACTAAAATAAATATTACAATAAAAGCAAATATAAATACATCTTTACAAGACTCTTATAAAATAGTTCAAGAAATTGAATCTGAACTTTTAGAAAAGAGAAAAGAATTCTATATTAAAGATATATCTTCTGTTGCTGGTTATAGATCAGACAAGGGTGGAAATTCTCAAAGAGCATCATATGTAATGTATATGACTATTGAACTAGAGAGAATTAAAGCTAAATCATTTGTGGATAAATATATTACTCCATATTTAAGTTTTTATTATAATGATGAAGGAAGAATAAGAGAAAAAAAATCATTTGAAATTGCGAAAGATGTAAAAAAATGGTTAAAAGAAAAAGATTATACAAAAAAATATAATCTTGAAGATATTGGTGTTAAACAAAGAGGAATTGGACATGTTAAAGCTGATGTAAAAATTGGTTTTTCTTCAAAAGATTATTATAAAAGTATTAAACATATAGATAAAATCAAAGAATATATATTAACATTAGATGGAATAAAAAACACTTCATCTTCTGCTTCATTTGGTATAAACGAAATCAAATTAAAAATAAATACTTATGCAAAAAGTCTAGGATTAAGCGAAGCATATGTTGCCTCAAAACTTTCACATTCATATTTAAGTAGAACAAAAACTAAAATCTTTGATAATGAGGGAATGATTGACTTAAAAGTAAAATCTCAAAAAGAAGAAGATTTAGAAGAGTTAAAAAACACTCAAATACTTATTAATAAAAATCAATATGTAAGATTAAAAGATTTAGTTGATTTTATTAAAATAAAATCATTTGAGAGTTTAAATAAAGATAATGGTGTTGTAAACTTTTTCTTATATGCTAATGTTAATGCAGATGTTATAACAGCAGGTGCTTTAATTAAAAAAATACAGCCTTTATTAGATAAAGCCAAAGATGATGGAATAAAACTTGTATTTAAAGGTGAAGAAGAGAAAAAAGAAGAATTAAAATCTGATATGACACTTGCATTTACTTTATCACTAGTTTTAATACTTTTATCAATGTTATATTTATTTAATTCTTTTAAAGATACATTTATTTTAATGTCAGTTATTCCCTTCTCTCTTTTAGGTGTCTTATTAGGACATAATCTTATTGGATTGAATCTTACTCTTCCTACAATTATTGGAGCTCTAGGACTTGCTGGTGTTGTAATAAACGATGGTATTATTATGATGACATTTTTAAGAAAAGCTAAAAATATAGAAGATATATTTTATTATTCTGCAAAAAGATTTAGACCAATAGTATTAACAACAATAACAACTATTATAGGATTATCAACTTTAATGTTTTTTCCAAGTGGACAAGCAGCAATTTTTCAACCAATGGCTATTGCTTTAGGATTTGGACTTGCCTGGGGAACTGTATTGAATTTAGTTTATTTACCAGTTTTATATACTTTTGTAAATAAACTAAAATAGAATATATAAAAGATTTTAGTTCTTCCACTGTTAATTTATTATCTTTAAAATGTCTCTAAAAAATATTTTATCTTCTTTATGATAAAGCTAATAAATTATAAATACTATGATTATCTAAAAATTTATTAAATTCTACATCTTCGCTTTTTTCAAGAATATTTTCTTCTTTAATATTCTTTTCTTGTTGTAATGCTTTATAAAAACTAGACTCATTTTTTCTTTTAGTTTGGGTAATCTTTGAATCACTATTATTATAAGTAACAGTTTTATTTTAGATAACATATCAGTTCACTTGCAATAAATATACTATTTTATAATTATTTAAGTTTAATTAACATAAGATTAGTTATTATTTAATCTACATAGAGAAGAAAGAAAAGGAAAAAATTACTTTTTACTATTCTTTGTCTATCTGTTTTTACCAGTGATCTTCCACTTCAAAAGAACCATAATATCATTGAAAATGTAGTTTTTACAAATAAAATCAAGGAGAATATTTTATGAAACTTATAACACTTAACAATATAGGACTCAGTATTGGGACCGAAGAGTTATTTGGAGGTTTGAGTTTTTCTATTAATGTAGGCAGTAAAATAGGACTTATTGGTTATAACGGATGTGGGAAAAGCACATTATTTAAGGTAATTGATGGAACTTACAAAGCTTCTAGTGGAAGTATTGCAATATCCAGAAATATACTTCTTGCAAGAGTAGAGCAAGATTTACAAGAAGATTTATTAAATAGTACACTTCGTGATGTAATTATTGATAAATTAAAAGAAGAAGATAGAGACTATAATACTTGGAAAGTAGATGTTTTATTAGAAGAATTGGGACTTAGCTATGAAGATGGATTAAAAAAAGTTACAGAGCTTAGTGGTGGACAATATAACAAAGCTTTAATAGCTAGAGCCTTAATTCAAAATCCTGATTTTTTATTACTTGATGAACCATCAAATCATATGGATTTGACCACTATATTATGGCTTGAAGTATTTTTAAAGAATTACAAGGGTGGTTTTGTTTTAATATCTCATGATAGGAAACTATTAGATAATACAACTAGTGAAAGCTTGATATTACGTGATAAAAAAGTGTATCATTTCAAATCTTCATATTCAACAGCATGGTTTGAGCTTGACAAAATGACAGATGATAGTATTGAATCTCTTAAAAATGAAAATACAGAAATAAAAAGAGTTGAAGTGAGTGCTAAAAGACTTGCCATATGGGGGTAAGAACTATAATAATGCAAAGTTTGCAAGTAAAGCAAAATCCATGCAAAAAAAAGTGGAAAAACTAAAAGATAATCGTACCTTTGTATCTATGGACAAACCAAACGATATAATAATTATAGGAGAAAAATTAATTGCAAAAGAAGCAATAATTATACCAAAATTAGAGATTAAAAATATTAGTGAAGATAGTATTTTATATACTATTGACAGTGAAAGAATAATAAAACCGACAGACAAAATAGCATTAGTTGGAAAAAATGGTAGCGGTAAATCAACTTTACTTTATTGGTTATATAAGAATTACAAAACTAATAATACTAATTATACATATCACAATTCATTAAAACTTGAATATTACGACCAAAATAATAAAATATTTACAGTAAATGAAAAAATTAACGCTAACTTGTCTTATCTTTCTAAATCTACGGATGATATTGTTAAACAATCTTTGATACAAGCTGGATTTAATTACAATTCACATACAAGATTAATTAGTGATTTAAGTGGTGGTCAAAAGGCAAGGTTACATATGTTATTACTTTCTTTAAAAAACCCTAATTTTATTATGTTTGATGAACCTACAAACCACCTTGATATCCATGGAAAGCAGTCATTAGTTGATACTCTTAAATATTATCAAGGAGGGTATATTATGGTTAGTCATGATAGATATTTTTTAGAGCAAACTTGTAGTAGATTCTTATATATACATGATGGCAAAATTATGGAAGAAAATTCTATAAGTAAAGTGTATGATAAATTAAAATATGGGATTGACAATTATAAAAATTAATCACATATTTGAAGAGATATTACATAATTAAGGTAATGAAATTATATTGTAATTGATAAGCTACCAATTAGTTATAGTGAATTAAATGAAAGAGCTAATACTATGATAGTATATTCAAAGTACTTCATTTTAATTTCATTTAGAATTTCACGAGAGATCTTTCTCTGATAATCTTCAATATTTTCTTCCCTTTTGTGTATAGCCTGTAATTCTTCATTACTTGCATTTTCAAGAAAACCACCTATTTCTTTATTACTTGCCTC
>JABSON010000091.1 GCA_013215915.1 Campylobacteraceae bacterium
GGGATTCGAACCCTCGGTACCGTTACCAGTACGTATCCTTAGCAGGGATATGGTTTCAACCGCTCACCCACCTGTCCATCAATCCTAGACGTTTTAAACAATGTTTTACAACGTTTTTGGATGGGAATTATAATAGTATAACGCTTAAAGGGTACTTAAAATAATAATCTTTTACTAAATTCATTAATAATCTTATTTTTAAGGCTAAATCCCATAAATTAGTATTATATAAAGTTTTAATAATTATATAAAATACTGACAAATTATTATATATTAAATAACAAAGCATATTTAATTATTTACTAGTGTATAAAGCTAAAGGAATGAAGAATAAAAAAAGATGCATAAATATATGAAATAATAGAATAAAAGCTTTTATAGCTTAAGTATGTGATTATAAAGATATGATTTTAAGATATTTTAATTAGATTTAACACTAAAGTAAAAATACTTTAGTGTTTTTTATTTAGATATTTTCTAGAATTCTTTTTACAATAGACTCTGGGTTTTCATTTTTGTAGATAGGTCTTCCTACTACAATAAAATCAACTAAGTTTTCTTTTGCAAATTTAAGATCTGCTACTCTTTTTTGATCACCAGCATCTTCCCCAAAAGGTCTGATACCAGGACATAAAGTAATAAAAGATTTATTTGTATTGTTTTTAATATCTAAACTCTCAAAAGCAGATGATACAACACCATCAATACCTGATTCATAAGTATCAATAGCAAATGCTCTAGCTTTTGAGTCTATGTCTTCATTATAAATTTCTTTAAAAGATTCATTATCAAATGAAGTTAGTGCAGTTACAGCTAAAACTAAAGGCCTATTAGGAATATCTTTAATTCTGTTCATAACAGTAGTCATGGCATTTTTACCAGCTGATGCATGAACATTAAACATATCAACTAATCCAAAATTAGAAATTTCTTCTGCTGCATCTGCCATTGTATTTGGTATATCATAAAGTTTTAAATCTAAAAATATTTTAAAAGATGGGTTTATAGCTTTTAAATCTTCTAAAAACTTTTTACCATCTCTAATATACGATCTAAAACCTACTTTTAACCATACATCATAATCTTTGATTTTCTCAACTAATGCTAAATTTTCAGAAGCTGATGGTAAGTCTAATGATATACACAGTTTCATATTAAACCTTGTTAACTTTATCTAAAACACCGTTAATAAATTTAGGAGCAGCATCAGAACCTAATCTTTTAGCTAATTCAATTGCTTCATTAATAACAATAGGTTTGTCAAGATTAACAAATAATAATTCATAAACAGCAAGTCTAAGAATTGATTTCTCTACACTACCAATATCATTAATAGTTCCTTGTTTTAAGTGTGTAATAATTTCTGTATTAATTGCATCTATATTTTCAATTACACCATTAAAAAGGCTTAATGCAAAATCTTTTTGTTTATTTCTAATTTTTTTATCTTCTAAAATCTCATCAACGAATTTTACAATACCGTCATTTCCTAAATCTACTGCATATAATAAACCAATAACTGATTCTCTTGCTTGTGTTCTTGTTGCCAAATTATTTCTCCATCTCTTTATATAAGTCTAACATTTCAATGATTGTAGTCATTGCTTCTGCACCTTTGTTTCCAGCTTTTGAACCAGCTCTCTCGATTGATTGTTCAATTGAATTAGTAGTTAAAACACCATTTGAAACAGGCTTACCATATTTTAAAGCTACTGTTGCAATACCTTTTGTAACTTCAGCAGAAATATAATCAAAATGAGGAGTAGCTCCTTTGATTACAGCGCCAACACAACAAATTGCATCGTATTTACCAGAAGCTAAAGCTTTATCTAATGCAAAAGGAATTTCAAAAGCACCTGGAACTAAGATTAGTTCAATATTTTCATCTTTTCCACCATGTCTTACAAAAGAATCTCTTGCACCTTCAACTAGTCTGTCAGTAATAATATGGTTAAATCTACCATTAATAATAGCAACTTTTTCATTACCTTGTAATCTTAAATGACCTTCAACTATATTCATTATAATCTCCATAATATGTAAAAAAATATCTAGTATAAATAATTATTAATATTTATTTCTATATTTTTTTCATTGTTTATTTTATATTTATTGCGATTATACCTAAAAAAAAGTAAAATCGTATTTAGCTTTATTTAATAAAAAGCTTTTTTAGTTTCCTAAAGCTTGTTTAATTGCAAAAACCTCATCAATTGTTTTATATAAATCTTCAATTGTAAGCATATTTGGACCGTCACTTTTTGCAATACTTGGATTAAAATGTGTTTCAAAAAAGAAACCATCAACACCAACAGCAGCAGCAGCTTTTGCCATATATGGAACAAACGCAGAATTTCCACCAGTAGTACCACCAGTACTTGGAATTTGTACTGAATGTGTTGCATCAAATATAACGGGAGCATACTCTTTCATTAAAAGTAAGTTTCTCATATCAACAATTAAAGCACCATATCCAAACGTATTTCCACGTTCACATAACCATACTTTATTTTTAATAGAGTTTTCATAAGAAACTTCCATCTCACCTCTTGTATGTAATACTTTTTCAATAGGATGTTTCATTGAATCAGCAGCTAAGAACTGACCTTTTTTAATATTAATAATAGCATTTGTTTGAGCAGCTGCAACTAATAAATCTGTTTGTCTACATAAAAAAGCTGGTATTTGTAAAATATCAACAACCTCACCTGCTGGTTTTGCTTGGTAAGATTCATGAATATCTGTTACTACTTTATACCCAAACTCTTTTTTAATTTCTTCAAAAAGTTTTAAACCTTCGTCTAAACCTGGACCTCTAAACGAAGATAAAGAAGTTCTATTTGCTTTATCAAATGATGCTTTAAAATAAAACTCAACTCTTTTATCTTCACTTAAAGGTAATAACTTTTCAGCGATTCTAAATACTGTGTCTCTATCTTCTAGAACACAGGGCCCTGTTAATATTTTTAATCTTTTATCCATTTTATAAAAACCTTTTTAAAATTGTACTTTTTTCTTTTGCTTTATGCGCATAACTAAACTCATAAGCATTTAAACATATGAATTGAATATCTTCTTTTGCGTGATTATCACAAGCAAATAATATTTTATCATCAAGTTTAATTATCTCATCCCAAGATGGTAAAAGAATTCTTTTTTCATCTCTTAATAATAGTAAGGGTACTACATTATTCGTTAATTCTCGATTATGTAAAGAAGTGTGAAATAGTTTTAAAGTAATAAGTTCTTTATGTTTTAAAGATTTTTTAATTTCACTTGCTTCATTTTCATTAATGACAAGTTCAAATAAAATAGGATTTTCATTTATATCTTTTATAAGTGATGCTAATAATTTAGCTGCCCACATTTCATCTTTTAATAATAGTTCGTGTACAAAAATATCAGATAAAGGATTTATTAAAGCATTGGTAATTTTATGAATTAATATTTTTTCAGGCATATAGATATGATCTATTTTTGCATTTTTAAATATTGTAATATCATCAAATTCATTCTCTCGTGCAATTGTAATAATATTTTTATTAAGTTTTTTAGCAGTTGACAATACAGATAAATTAACAATATCATCATTTGTTGCAGCAATTATTACACATGATTCGTAAATACCAGCTTCTTCTAAAATAAGTTTTTCATCTGCATCACCATAAACAATTTTAAGATTTTTAGGAATATTATTCTTTTTTCTTATGTCTATGAATACAAGATCTAAATCTAAGTCATCAAATTTTTCATATATATACTTGCCCATTCTTCCATATCCACAAATAATATACTTACCCCTAGGAAGTTTAGAAATAGATGTATTTAAATCATCAATTTTATAAACCCATTTTTCTAGTTTTAGAATATTAGGTGAAGAAAAAGCTAAAGATAACTCAGAAGATATAATCGAAAAAGGATTTGCAATAATTTGAGTATTAATATCTTTAAGATTCTGAGATTGGTGAGATGATGAAGATTTAATAGCTAATATAATATTTTTATTTAAAAGTTTTGCAGTTATTGCTATTTTCAAATTTAGTTTTTCACTTTCAAATAATGAAACAATAGCTTTACAATTTATTTTTTCTAAACCTGCATCTATTAATGCGTATTTATTATGTACATCTGCTTGTAAAATGGGAACTGAGGGTGTAAAACTTTCAAGTATAAGATTATTTACTCTTTTTTCATCTTCTTCTATTACTACTGTTCTAATACCTGATTTTAGTGCTTTTTTTATTATTGAAGATGTAACATTGTTATATCCTAAAACAATAATAAACTTTCCACGAATATGATTTATATCTCTTTTAAACTTAGCTCTTTTTAATTCATTTAATAATAATTTATCTTGTAAAAGTGATACAAGTGTTCCTATTCCATAGAACCAACCAAGTACTGTTAAATAAATTGAAAATGTCACCCAAAGTCTTTGAGAATAAGTAAATTCATAAGGAGTTTCCCCAAAACCTATAGTTGTGGCTGTGTAAGTTACGAAGTAAAAAGCATCAAATATGCTCATATGGTAAACATTACCTAAATTATCTTTACCTGCAATAACAAGCATACCTATTATTGCAATAGTATAAGTTACTATTATTACAATAAAAGGCATTCTCATTCTATGTAAAATAATCCATAAAGAAGAGTTTTTCACATTTTTCCTATCGTTTAGATTTTAAAGTATCCCCAATATATAAAAATACTGATGTCAGGTTTGCCAATAACGCTCCACCTGATAATGAAATTATTATACTAATAACTTCTTGATTAATACTATAAGAATAAAAAGCAACGCTCCATACAATTGCAGCTGCAATTAATTGTATATCTGCAACAAGAGAACTTGCTAATAAAACAGAACCCATTTGCGTTTTATCACCAAGTTTTAATGTTGTAGCAATTAGGTTAATTACAATTGCTGCAAATAATTCATATTTACTATGATGTTCTAAATTACTCATATCACCATAAAAAAAACCAAAGTTTAATGTCATCGCTAAAATAATAAAAAAACCAGAGATTACTTTATCTAAATTCATGTACTTGGATCATCTTTACCAATATCTAAAATTCTATCAAATACTTTATCAATATTATCATGAACTTTTGAGTTTCTATCTAAGAACATAAGTTTATGTTTATCTAAATCATGTACGCTTTTAACGCCCATAACTGCTAATAAACCTCTTACACCTACAAGTAAATTCTTATGATAATCTCTTACATATTTTGCATGTTTATGAACAAAGAAGTTTTTTCTTTTACTTTTATCTTGTGTTGCTAATCCAACAGGACATTGATGTTTTGTTGTACCTGAACAGTATCTTGCTCTAATACAGCCAGCACTCATCATAAATCCTCTGGCAATTTGAATAAAGTCAGCCCCTAAACTTAAAATAACAACTAAATCATCTGGAGTTAAAACTTTTCCAGAAGCTACAATCTTAATTTTGTCTCTTACACCATGAGCTTTTAAAACTTTATCTACTAAATAAATTGAATCTCTAATATTAAGTCCAATTCTCTCCATCATTTCAATAGGTGCAGTAGCAGATCCACCAGAACCACCATCAATTGAGATAAAGTCAGGATAAGACTCACCAGATTTAACTCTTCTTGCTATTTC
The DNA here is from genome assembly GCA_013215915.1 of Campylobacteraceae bacterium. Lineage (GTDB taxonomy): Bacteria > Campylobacterota > Campylobacteria > Campylobacterales > Arcobacteraceae > NORP36. Next base: position 5,633 of record JABSON010000091.1, read on the forward strand.
TTCTGCATAAGGTTCAATATTAGATAAATCAGAAATTACAATTTTCATACCAGCTGGTTTATCAGATAATTTTTGTAATGTTCCAATAAAGTCATATAATTCTTCAATAGAATTAGCATAAGGGAATCTATTTGGTGAAAATAAATCTTTATGAGCTTCAACACCTCTATAATAAGCAATTGCAGGACTTACTTTATCAGCAATTAGTTTTCCACCTGTTTGTTTTGCACCTTGAGCTATTTTAATCTCTGTCATCTTACAGAACTTCATAACTTTTTGATAACGTAAGGGATCAAAAGTTCCATCTTTTTTTCTTACAGAATATAAACCAGATGAAATTTGTAAAATAATATCAGGCATGTCATTAGGTACATCTTCGGGAAAATCTTCTAAAGGTGCATCCCAATTAGGTCTATAAAATGCTTTGTTTTTAGGATCAAGTACATAAGTTTCAGCTTCAGGATCATTTCCAAAAACTAGTTTTCTATATACATCAGATGCAAGTGCCGAGTTAAATAGTTTTAAAGTAAATTGTTTAGCTTTAACAGCAAACCATGAACCTTTTACAACAGTAAAGTATTTTTCATTATAATTTCTATGTGTAACAAAGAAGTTAGATGTTAATCCACCCTCACCTGAGTTAATTGGGAATTGCCCCATATAAGATCCCCACACAAATGACCTTGTTCCTTCAGGAGAAATAGAACCATCACTCATTGCAGATCTTGCAATAATTGATTTTGTAACATAAGGTTTAACTCTATTACTACCAAAAGTAATAGAAAAATCTCTAGATACTTCGTCTTCATTTAAAACTATAGTTGCATGTTTTAACATCCATTTTGGTTTTGGTAAAGGTTGCGCTGGTGAAAAAGAAGCATAATTAGGTAAATCCCTAGCTGCTTTATAAACCCAATCCAGTTTATCTTTTGACTCATAAAATTTTTCATCACCAAAGTATTGTCTAAAAGGCTCACGTGCTTCTTCTAATACATATCTTAATCTTCCAATTATTGGATAATTAACCAATAATTGGTGATCTCTTTGTACATATTTATCATGTACATACCAAGCAACAATTATAATAACAAATATAGCCACAATAACATCGAATATTACTATTCCATCCATTTTTTAAATCCTTATTTTTTAGAAACTAATATACCACTAAATACAATTAAACAAATTCCAAGAATAATCCATATATCAGGAAAAGCATCTCCCATTGCTAGGCCTAATATTATAGAAAAAACTATATTAGTATATGAAATTGTACCAATTATACCAGCTTTTGCAAGACTATATGCTTTCGTCATATAGATTTGAGCATAACTTGCAATTACTCCGAGTAAAATAATAAAGATAATATCATTAGACGAAGGTAAAACAAAAGGTGAAATTATAAAATCTAAGCTAGGATTTTGGTAAAAAGTTCCAATTAGCATCAAAATTATTGGTGCGACTGTTCCAATTCCCATAAATGACAATACAATAGTTCTTGAATCATAATAGTTTTTTAGTTCGCGTATTGAAGTATATGCTAATCCAGCTCCTACTCCTGCTAATATTCCTAGATAATCTGTTTTTTCTAAATGTGATCCATCAAACTTTGTAATGAAAATTATTCCTATAAATCCTATAAATATTCCAATCCAACCTTTTATACCTAGTTTTTCTTTTACAAAAAAATATGCAAAAATTGCAGTAAAAATTGTTGAAGTTTTTGAAAAAGTCATAGCTTCGGCTAAAGAAATCTTAGAAATAATATAAAAAAAGAATAATAAAGCTACAAAACCTATAAATCCTCTAAACATTAATAAAAATACTTTACCACCTACTTGATTCAAAGGTCTTTTATATATTGAATAAAGAATTATTCCCACGCCAAATATGTTTCTGAAAAAAACTATTTCTACAGATGATAAAGTATCAGACAATTCTTTTGCCAAAGCACCCATAATCGCAAAAAGTAAAGATGCTATCACCATATACTTTATACCTTTTTTTGTTAAATCGTCCATTTTTATCCTATTTTTTATTGTAATATTTTACATATAATATAAATGTGATTTTAATTAAATCTTAGTTAAAATACGATTATTTAAAAAAGGAAATTTTTGATTGTAATCTCAGAAGAAATTGATAGAATTATTTTAGGTATAGCAATTTTATTATTTTTTTTATTTCTTAGAAAAATACTAAGAAAAACTATATTCTTTTTATTAGAAAAAGTTGTGCATAAAACAACTACTACAATTGATGATGAAATTATTCATGTACTAAGACAACCACTAGAATTATTTATAATTACTTTAGGTTTTAAATTCTCAATTTCATATATGAATTTTCCAACCAAAGTTGATGTTTTTTTACATACTATTATTCAATCAACTTTTGTATTTATAATATTTTTAGCTTTATTTAAAATAACTGTTCCTATATCCAATATATTTATTCTTTCTTCTAAAAAACTAAGAGGTAAAGATTTAGGTAAGGATTTAGTTAATTTAATTACAAAAGCTATACAAGTAGTAATAATATCAATTGGTTTTGTTTCTATTTTACAAGAATGGGGATATAATATTACAGGTTTTTTAGCCTCTTTAGGTTTAATAGGTATGGCTATAGCACTTGCTGCTAAAGATACAGTATCTAACCTTTTTGGTTCACTTGTAATATTCTCAGATAAACCTTTTAGAATTGGTGATTGGATTAAAACTCCTGTTGCAGAAGGAACTGTTGAAGAAGTAGGAATAAGATCAACAAAAATAAGAACTTTTGCACAAGCAATAGTTTCAGTTCCCAATGCAGTTTTAGCGAATAATGAAATTCTTAACTGGTCAAGAATGGGTAAAAGAAGAATTAAATTAAAATTAGGTCTTACATATAGTACAAAAGCAGCTGATTTAAAAAACATTGTATCTGATATAAAACTTATGCTTCAAAATCATAAAGACATACATCAAGGTACAATTTATATATATTTTACAGACTTTGATGCAAGTTCATTAGGAGTATTTTGTTACTTTTTTACAAATACTACTGCTTGGGGTGAGTATATGAAAGTAAAAGAAGATGTAAATTTTAAAATTATGCAAATAGTAGAAAATAATAATGCAGCGTTTGCATTCCCTTCTCAATCAATATATATTGAGAATAATAAAGAAGAATTAATATAATAGGAATAATATGAAATATTTAAAGATTATCGGAAAACATAAATTAAGTGGAGAAGTTAAAATTTCTGGTGCAAAAAATGCAGCCTTACCTCTTTTAGCTTCAACAATTTTAGCAAAAAATGAGTTAGTAATTGGAAATATGCCAGATGTAGTTGATACAAATACTTTACTTAAGCTTTTAGAAAAACTAGGTGCTACATATAAAAGAGATAAAAATACTGTTACTTTAAATACTTTAAGTATTAATAAAACAAAAGCTACTTATGATATTGTAAAAACAATGAGAGCTAGTATTTTAGTTTTAGGTCCCCTATTAGCTAGATTTGGTCACTGTGAAGTTTCACTTCCAGGTGGTTGTGCAATTGGTCAAAGACCAGTTGATTTACATCTAAAAGCACTAGAAGCAATGGGTGCAGTAATTGAAATAAAAAATGGTTATATTGAAGCAAAAGCTCCAAATGGTTTAAAAGGTGCAAAAATTGTATTTGACAAAGTAACTGTTGGTGGAACTGAAAATATTCTTATGGCTGCTGCTTTAGCCCATGGAAAAACTCAAATTATTAATGCGGCAAAAGAACCTGAAATTGTTCAATTATGTGAAGTATTAAAAGATGCAGGTTTAGATATTAAAGGTATTGGTACATCAGAAATTACTGTTATTGGAACAAATCAAGAATTATTAGAATTTAAAACATTTGAAGTAATACCAGATAGAATTGAAGCAGGAACATACCTTTGTTTAGGTGCAATTACTAATACAAAACTAAAATTAACAAATGTAAGACCTGATCATTTAGATGCAGTTGTTTCAAAATTAGAAGAAATGAATTTTACTCTTGATAGTGAAAAAGATACTTTAACAATTTTACCTACAAATGAAATTAAAGCTGTAAATATTATTACAAGTGAATATCCAGGATTCCCAACTGATATGCAAGCACAATTTATGGCACTTGCAACTCAAGCAAATGGTACTTCTACTATTGATGAAAGATTATTTGAAAATAGATACATGCATGTTAGTGAACTTGTTAGAATGGGTGCAGATATTCATTTAAATGGAAATATTGCAAGTATTAATGGAGTTTTAGGAAAATTAAGTGCGACTGATGTAATGGCAACTGATTTAAGAGCTTCATCTGCGTTAGTATTAGCAGCACTAGTAGCTGAAGGTGAGACAAATATTCATAGAATTTATCATTTAGATAGAGGTTATGAAGATTTAGAAGGTAAATTAAAACTTCTAGGTGCAAAAGTTTCAAGACACCAAGAATAAAAGGCAATATATGAGATTAGAAATAGAACTTTTTAGCTTTGATTATAAACATGATTATTTACCATATTATACAAAACACTTTTTAAAAATATCTAATGAAATTACTTTATTAGATATTTTAAATACTATAAATGAAGATAAAAAATTCTCGTATGAAAATAAAAGTGATTTTTTACTTTGCATTAATGGTTTATATACAAAAGCAGATGTGTTAATTAAAGATTTAGTATTAAAGATTGGAAAAGATCTAGTAATTGAGCCTTTAAGCATTCGAAGATCTCATAAAGATTTATTAATAAATGATGATGACTTTCAAAATAAATTTAATATTTTAAAAGATTTT
>JABSON010000092.1 GCA_013215915.1 Campylobacteraceae bacterium
CCCCTCGACTAAAAACTCTCGAACTTTATTTCTCTCGCTGCCGCTCGAGAAATAAACAATCTCGAGTTTTTGTCTCGAGGAAAAAAAGCAGTACTTTTTTTCCAGGTTAATAAATAGTTATATCATCGAGATATATTTTTGATTCTCACTCTTATGCTATTATTTTTATGAATAATTTTGATGAAGTAAATAGTGAGAAAACAGAAGACTTTACAAGAAATGAAGTAAATGTATTTTTAGAAGAAATTGATAAAAGTATTGAAGATGTAAATGAAGAAGATAACTTTTATGATATTTTAAATAATTTTGAACTTGAAATTGATGAAGATAAGACTATGAATGATTTTGATATAATAGATAATAAAAATAACATTGAAGAAAAGAACGACTTTATGGAAGGAGTAAGAATGGGAAATGATTATACATCATTAGATGAAATAAATGAAAATGATATTTTAAATGCTTTAAGTGACGAAGTTAACGAAACATCGAGTGTACCTTCTACTGAATCTATTAAAAAAGAAGATAATTCAAGCGAAACAATAAAATTAGATTCAAGTAACGTTTCAGATATTTCTGAGCTAATTAGTAAGTTATTAAATAATAAAACACTTGAAATAACAATAAAAGTTAAAAATTAATGAATTTTGATTTAATTGGAATAGCTGAAAATACAGTAAGACTAATACTTATTATTGGTTTACCATCTTTACTTGTAAGTATGGTAATTGGTTTAGTTATTTCAATTTTTCAAGCAGTTACCCAAGTTTCTGATGCTTCTTTATCTTTTGTGCCTAAAATGGTTCTTGTTTCAATTTTTATTCTTATATCTTTACCTTGGGTAGGAGAGAATCTTTTTACATATACAAGAGATTTATGGGGTAATATATTGATGTTTGGAAATAATTAATGATTAATAAATTATATAAACTCAAAAAAATGCAAGCAGATCAAAAGATTATACAAAAAAATCAAATAACTCATCATATTGAACTAGTTGATAGTGAAATGTTAATGATCAATAATAAAATTAATACAGCTGGAGTTACTAAATATGGTGCAATATCAGATTTTGCGATATTAACTATGCATAAGAATTCAATGAAATTACATTTACAAAAGTTATCAAATAAAAAGAACTTATTAGTAATTCAAGAAGATAAATTCATAAAAGAAATTCTTGAGCTACAAAAAGAGAGTGAACAATTTTCATATATTTTAGATGAAGAAAGAAAAGAATTAATAAAAAAAATATTATTGGCGGAAGATGAAGCTGCTGCTGAATACATGCAAAGTAAATACTAAAGGTTTATGATGAAGTACATATTAATTTTTTTATTGAGTATTAATTTTTTAAATGCTGGTTCTGTTAGTGCGGAACTTGTAAGAGAAAAAAAAGAAGTTATTCAATTAAAAAAAGATTTAAATCAATTTTATAATAAAAAAGAAAAAGAATACAAAAAAAGAAAAAAAGACTTGTTAGATATTTTGTCTAAAATTGAAAAAGAAAAACAAGAAATAGAAACCTATTATAATGAAAATTTAAATACACTTAAAGATATTAAAGGTCTTGTTGTAACAAAAACAACTAAAGTTTATAATGGAATGAAAGCAAAAACTTCATCAAAAATTTTTGATAAAATGATTGAAGATGGAGAAATTGATGATGTTTTTGATATAATCTTGAAACTAAAGGAAAAGAAGATAAGCTCAATTATGAAATTTTTGAGTATCGAAAATTCCGCAGAAATTACAAAGATGTTACAAAATTTTAAAGCAGAAAAAGGCAGATAATGGCGGAGCAAGAAGAAAATACAAAAAATGGTGGTGGAAAAGGTATGATTATAGTATTAATAGCACTTGTAGTAGTTTTATTATTAGCAGTTATTGGTGGTGGTTATTTTTTATATTCAGAAATGAACAATAAAGATGCATCTTCTGATATGGTAAGTGAACAAAAAGTTATAAAAGCTGATGCAAGTGGTGAAAAAGCTAATTTTAAAGCTTCAATAAATGATTTAGTTTTAAATATTACTAATGCAAAAGGTAGAGAAAAGTTAATGAAACTTTCTTTTACTATAAAAAGTAGTGAAGAAAGTATTGCATCTATAATAGATGAAAATAAAGCAGAAATAGTTGATATAGTTATTGCACAAATTTCGGCTAGGTCATCAGAGGAATTACTTACAGTTGGTGGAAAAGCATTATTAAAAGAAGAACTTTTAGAAGAATTAAATTCAATAGTTAATGCAGCAACTTCTGATAATTCAGATATTAAAAGAAATAGTATTAAAAAACTATTTTTTACAGCATTTGTTATTAAGTAAGTAATATTATGATAGTTACAGTAAAAAAGAATAAAAACATGAAGATAAAAATTTTATCTTTAGTAATTTTAGTATTAATGTTTATTGCATATTATTTTTATATGAGAGATGAATATAAGATTCCAATGAAACAAAAAAATGCTCTTGTTAAAGTTGACTCAATGGAACTTAAGAAGAAAAAACTTTCTAAGAAACTTGAAAAAATTATATATAAAGAAATAGAATCATCAATTGATCTTCTTGGTCAAGAATTTATTATCGATGTAAAAGTTATTCGTAATAAAGTTTTAATTACTTGTGACCCAGATACTGATATATCTGCTGTAACTATTAGATATGGCAGTCTTGCTTTAGTAAAAAGAAGTATTAATAATATTCAAATTGCTATAGATTTGGCATATTTAGTTAATTCAAAACTTGATGAAGAGAAAGAAGAGAAAAAAAGAATGGAAATGAAAAAGAATGAAAAATAAATTATTAAGTTTATCTTTAATTTTACTATTTACTTCTTGTTCTTCTATTCAAAAACAAGAAATAAATTTTGATCCACCTGATATTCAAATTCCTAAAAATATTGAAAAACCAAACAATAAAAAAGGCTCTTTATACTCAAGAAAAGGAGCTTCTTTATTTGCAGATAAAAAAGATTTACAAGTTGGTGATATTATTAAAGTAATTATTGTTGAAGAGATAGGTTCTCGATCTGAGAATTTTAGAATTTTGGAAACAACAAAAAATAATAAATTTGGAGGAGGAATTGCTACTCCCAAAATCGAGGGTGGTAAACTTGCAAAATATGCTAATAGTTTTAATAAAGCATTTGGTTTTGGTATTGAAAGCAACTCTTATAATTTACATGATGGAAGTGTAGATTCAAAGTTAAAAGAAAAATTTGAAACTAAAATTTCTGTAATAATATTAGAAACATATCAAAATGGGAATTATTATATTAAAGGTTCAAAAGAGATGTTAATTGATGGTCAAAGACAAGAAATTAGATTATCTGGAGTAATTAGACCTTATGATATAACTACAAAAAATACTGTAGATTCAACTCAAATTGCTAATCTAAAAGTTCTATATATTAAAGATGGTGATGAAGACAATGTTATGCATGTACCTTGGGGAACAAAAATACTTAATTATATTTGGCCTTTTTAGAGAGAATATTTAAATATCAATTAATCTAATTTTAAGAATTGTTTTGTAATAATAAATAAAGATAAAAGAAAGGAAATCTAATGTTATCATCACTAAGTACAGCATTATCAGGACTATATGCTTCAAGAGCAGCTGTTGAAAATGTTTCTAATAATGTTGCGAATGAACATAATGCTGGATATAAAAAGAGAATTGTTAATACTAGCGAAATTGCTAATCTTAGTTCTAATATATATGGAAATGGTGTTAATGTAGATGGAGTTTCAAGAACCGTAAGCCAATTTATGTATGATAATATTATGGTTGAATCTGCTAAAAAAAGTTATTATACATCTATGTCTAACATGTTAGGGGATATAGAATCTGTATTTAAAGAAACTGATACTAGTGGGTTTTCGCATGACTTGAATAGATATTTTCAATCTGTAGAAAACCTGAGATCAAATCCTGATTCACAAGTATATAAAACTGATTTAAGAAATCAAGGTGCAGTTGTTGTTGATACTTTAAATAGACTATATGACGGAGTCGAAGCTCAAGAAAAAGTTACTAAAAAATCTTTAGAAAGAGATGTATTAAGGGTAAATGAACTTTTAGAAGAAATGGGTAAAATCAATAAAACTTTAGATGAACAACATGTTGCTAGTAATGTTTTATTAGATAGAAGAGATTTATTAGAAAAAGAACTTGGTTTATATGTAGATATTGAAGTTGATAGAGGTGTAAGTGATTATATACTAAGAATAGGTGGTGAAGTTGCTTTAAGACTTGGTAGTAATGTTAGAACTTTTACTGTTTCTCAATCTGAAATTCTTCAAAAAGATGTGTATCTAGAAGATGATGGACAAACTTCATCTTTGAAATTTTCAAGTGGAGTTTTTAACGCTAATGATGTAATTAGATATAAATTTGATAATGATACTGAAGTTTCTATTAAATTTGATGAACACGTTGATTTAAATAATGATGGGAATGTTGATGCAGGAGAAACTGCTGATGACACTAATTATATTAGATTGTTAAAATATAAAATCAATAATGACCCTTTAATGAATGAGAGAATTGTAGCTCATAATGGTACATATCAAGTTGATTCTAGTGGAAATAAAGTTACAAATGATACTAAAGATAACTTTTTATTAATTGAATCAAAAGAAGAAGGACCTGATGGTAGGTTTAATGGTAGAATTGTAATTGAAGAATATAATGATGCTGTAGGTACAACAGAAGATGTAACAAACTTAACTGCTAAAAAAACTATTTATAAAGATGATTATCAAAGTAGTGAAGGAAGTATTGCTATTGATGTATTTTTATTTGATAGAAGTGTTAATATTTCATCAGGTTCGATTAAAGCTTGTATTGAAAACCTAAAAACTGATTCTGGAAAAAATCAATTTCAAAAGTATAAAGATTCTTTAGATCAGTTTGCAAAAACTTTTAGTGATTTAACATCTCAATTTGTTAAAAATGATGATGGTTCTTATTTATATGGTCAAATGAGTATTGACAGTCATAAAGATGGTTTAAATAATGATATCACTAAGAATGCTAAATATATTGGAAATGTAGTTTCTGGTTCTGATGAAAGACCAGATGGTTTATTTTCTGGTGCTTCTGTTAGATCTTTAAGATTTAATAAAGATGTAGTTGCATATTTAGATCAAACAAAACTTGATTATTTATCGAAATTACAATGGAAAGAAGATATTTCATTTAAAAATGGAACTCAAGGTGTATTAAATGCTGGAGTACTTGTAGATAGAGGTGCCTCTTCATTTGCTGATTATTTTCAAAGATTAAACTTAGATGTATCTGCTGATAACGAAAATAATAAATTTTTATTAGAAACTCAAGAAGTGGTAATCTTTTCACTTGAAGAATCTTATAATAGAATTGTTAAAGTAGATAAAGATGAAGAAATGTTAGATTTAATGAAATTTCAAGCAGCATATGCGGCTAATGCAAAAGTTATAACTACATTAGACGAAATGATTAAAATAATGCTTGGATTAAAAAGATAAGGAGTAAGTTATGGCTGAAGGTGTATTAGGTCTAGGAGCTGGAGCTGGTGGATTAAATAGTTCGATAATTGAAAAATTAAAAAAAGCTGATAGAGCTTCAACTGTTAAACCAATTGAAACTTCGTTAGAAAATATTGTAAAAGAAAAAGAAACAATAAAATTAATTCAGGAAAAAGTTGACTTATTTTTAGATTCTGTTAAAATTTTTGATTTATTTGCAACAGCAGGATCAAATGCTTTTAATCAGATTTCTGCAAATACTGCTGGTGATTCAGTACTTTTTGATGCAGAAGATATTAATGCATTAAAAGAAGGTACAACAAACGTTGTAATTAATACTTTAGCACAAAAAGATATTATTCAAAGTAATACTATTACTAGTGCTCAAAAAGATACTACTCTTACTTCTGGATCAATTACTATTGGTGGTTCAGGTGGAACAACTTTTGAAGCTTCTGGTAAAACATATGATGACTTAATAGATGAAATTAATTCTAGTGATTTGGCAATTGCTAGTCTTGAACAAGTTGGTAATGATGAATATAGAATTGTTATTAAGAGTAAAGATGCAGGCGAATCTAATAAATTAACTATTACTAATACTGGCTTTGATCTTAATTCAGGTTTAGTTCCTGGTTTGGGTTTTACTGAGTCTGTTAATAAAATGCAAGAAGCATCTGATTTAGATGCTGTAGTTGATGGTGTTAAATATAAATTATCTTCTAATGAAATTAATTTATCTAATGGTTTAAAAATTACTGCAATGAAAGTTAATGTATCAGGCGATTCATCGTCAATTTCAATTGCAAGAGATAATTCAAATCTAGAAGGAAAACTAGGTGAATTTGTTGATGCATACAATGCTTTAGTTGCTGTTGTAGATTCCGAATTGTATAATGCTGATTCAAATGTAGAAGATAAAGCGTCTTTACGAAGTATGATGACTAGTATAAAAAATAAATTATTTGAGTCATATGGAACAACTCCTGATGGATCAGGATCTTATTTAAAAGATAAAAATATCTTTAATTATGGTTTTAATTTAGGAAAAGATGGATCTTTATCAATTGATTCAGCAGTCTTAAATAAAGCTATTTCAGATGATTTTCAAGGTTTAAAAGACTTATTTGTAGGAACTGCGGATACTGAAGCTAGGGGATTAGGTACAGAACTTAAAGAATATATTGATTTTGGTATTAATTCTAGTTTAGGTGGTATTCTTAACTCTTATGAATCTGGTATGGATAATAGAGAAAGACAATTAAAAGAAGATAAAAAAGAAGCTATTGATGACTTAAATAATAAGTATAAACAATTAGCAATGCAATTTGCAGCTTATGGAAGTGCTATTAATTCTTTCCAAGGTGCTTTTGGTGGACTTAAAATGATGATTCAACAGTCGGTATCATCAAATTAATAAGTAAAATTAAGTTAATATATAATATACTTTTAAAACTAATATGGAGCGTGTATAAATGGGTATAGAAGCATACAATCAGCAAAATGCTGTAAGTGATGATCCTTATGTATTGATCTTAAAATTATATGAGGGTTTATTAAAATACCTATCTTTTGTTAAAACAGCAATGGAAAGTGGTGATATTGAACTTAAATTTAATTATATCAATAGATCAATTGCTATTTTTGATGAATTAAGATCTGTTCTTGATTTTGATGGTGGAGAAGTAGCTCACTATTTAGATGGTTTATATTTATATCAAATTGAAACATTATTTTCTTCTGGTGTTGATGATAACGTTAATGCAGTAAATCAAGTAATGAAAGTAACTCAAGGATTAATGGAAGCATGGAAAGACGAAACAGGTCTATAAAAGCCTTAGACGAACTAAAATTTATTTCTTATTTAGAAGAAGATGAAAAAGCTCAAAGACTTATTCTCTGGGCTAATAAATATTTAGAAAAAGGAAATATTAATGATTTTGATTTAGAATTGAAAGATTTAGAGTCTTTATCTGAACTTTTTTATTCAAACTTGGAATTTCTTAATATTAAAAAAGATAAAACAAAAGATGAACTTGATCAAAGTAAAAAACTTAAAAAGTTTATGTTAAACTCTTAAATCTTTTAAATCTATATTTTTCTTGAATAAATACTCCCTAATATTTTTAGGGATATTTATTTTTCGACACTCATCTTTGAACTTTTTACTCATAGTTATTGAAGCTTTTGGAGATATGAAAATATATTTTTCATAAATAGAGATAGAGATTTTATGAGATACAACTATTTCTTTTTGTTTTATAATTTCTTCTCTTTGTTTTTGACTAATTAAAAAACCTCTTCTTTTTAAAGACTTGTCAATTATTCTTATATTCAAATTATCATCATCTAAATTTTCAAATATTTCTAATTCTTTTATTTGAAATATTGCTTCTTCTTTTATATTTAAAGATTTTAGATCATCTTTTAAATATTTAAAACTTGATCTAACACCTTTTTCATATTTATTCATAAAATCATTTGCAAAATCTAATCTAAATTTATTTCTCGTATATAAAGGAAGTAAGTTACTTTCATCAATGAAATATTTAATATCATTTTTTATTAAATACTCTTCTAATGATTTTTTTGAACACTCAAGAAGTGGTCTTGATAGAATGTAATTATGTTTATTTTCTTCTTCATTTAAACCTAAAATTTCAAGTAATCCAGCACCTTTTGATAATTGCATCAAAAACCATTCTAATTTGTCATTTAATTGATGAGCTGTAAAGAGTCTTTTATAATTATATTCATTAATTAATTCATTAAAAAATTTATATCTAATGTCTCTTGCTTCTTTTTCAAAGTTTGAGATATTATTACTTTTTACATCTTTAATAAAACATTTTTTATTATATTTTTTTGCTAAGTCTTTGGCATATTGAACTTCTTTTTTACTTTGTTCTCTTAAATTATAATTAACTATTGCAATATCGAATTCAATATTATTTTCTAAAAGAATAAAAAAGAGTGCAGTAGAATCAATACCAGCAGAAAATGCTAAAAGATTTCTGCTTGTATTGATTTTAAGATTAATCATTATTTTAAAATAGTAGCCAGTAATTTATCACCTGATAATTCTGTTATTTTAACTCTATATTTTTGACCAAATTTAATTTGTTCTTCTGTTTCATTATCATTAATATAAATCTCACCATCAATATCTGGAGCCCATAATATTTTTCTTGCAGATAACAAGTATTCATGTTCATCACTTTCGCCATCAACATAAACTTCATACTCTTGGCCAACTTCAGCTTCTAAAGATTCTTGAGTTTTTCTAGAAATAATATCACCTAAAATATCAGCCCTTTCATCAATTAGTTCTTGTTCGACTTTTTCAGTACTGTCATAAGCTTTTGTACCTTCTTCATCTGAATAAGAGAATACATTTGATCTATCAAAACCAAATTCTTCTAAATATTCACATAATTCTTCAAAGTCTTCTTGTGTTTCACCTGGGTGTCCTACAATAAAAGTAGTTCTTACAAAAGAATTAGGAGTATTTCTCATAGCTAACATTAATTCTCTTAATTTTTCAACACCTTTTCCTCTTTTCATTGTTTTTAATAATGAAGAAGAAATATGTTGTAAAGGCATATCAAAATAGTTCATAAACGTAGTCGAATTTTCAATAGTTTTAATTAATGATAATTCTGTAGTTGAAGGGTAAAGGTAAAGAATTCTACATGTAGAAACACCTTCAATTTTATCAACTTCTCTAATTAATTGTTCTAAACCATCTTTGATTCCAATATCTCTTAGGAATGATGATGAATCTTGAGATACAAAAGAAAAATCTTTATATCCATTTTTAATTAAATTTTTAACCTCTTTTAATAATGATTCTAATGTTCTTGAGTGTAATTTTCCTTTAAAAGATGGAATTGCACAAAATGAACATTTCTGATTACAGCCTTCGCTTAGTTTTACATATGCATGGTAAGATGAACCTGTAATTATTCTATCGTGAGAATCAGAAGATAAAAATACTTCATCTGTAAATGCTGATCTCTTTTCATTTACTAATTGATCAATTTTGTCATAATCTCCAACACCAGTAAAAATATCTACTTCTATTAATTCTTCTTGTAAATCATCTTTATATCTTTGAGATAAACAACCAGCCATTACTAAAACTGATTCTTTTTTTCTTAGATCATGAAGATCTAATAGAGTATTAATACTTTCTTCTTTAGCTGAATCAATAAATCCACATGTATTAACAATTAATACATCTGCGACAGTTGGGTCATCTGTCATTTTATAAGCTTGTAGTTTACCTAACATGATTTCTGAATCAATTAGGTTCTTTGTACAGCCAAGAGAAACTAAATGTAGATACTTATCTGGGTTTTGTGTTGAAAATTTCATATATTACCTATTAACAGTTAAATATAACTGTTTTATTTTTTCGCAATTTTATCATAAATTTAAAGATTTACATAATATAAATTTTTTATACTTTTTTTATACTTTTATCATATAATACAAAATAAATTAAAAAGGTTAAAAATGTTTTCATTAATAAAAAAATATAGTAGAGTAATTAGAATAATATCAGGGCTTATATTTATACTAGCAGCTTTTATAACTGATATTCCATGGTTATATATTGGAATATTCCCATTACTATCTGGAATAACTAATATTTGTCCAATGTGTATAATCATGAAAAGATGTAGCATAAAACAAAAATAGTCGGTAAAAATGGCTTAAATATATGAATTTAACAATTTAAGCTACATTTATGTTTAAGCCCTTGACATCTAAAGACCATTACCCTATAATTCCCATCCAAATCAAGTGTGACACACACGAAGATATGGATGATCTTTAACAACTTAAAGTTT
>JABSON010000093.1 GCA_013215915.1 Campylobacteraceae bacterium
TATAATGACACTTTTGTGACAAAATAGATTATGTAATATTAAGAGTTTTTGCTTTAAGATTAGGGATATTATTTAAAGGGTATTAATGTTTGACATGGTATTAAAACGAGACGGAAAAAATGAAGATTTTAAAAGTTTTAAAATAGAAGATACAATTAAAAAAGCATTTGAAAGTGTAAAAGTTGAATATGATTCTAAAATATTTTTTAATGTTTTAGAAATATTAAAAAATAAAAATGAATTACTTGTAGAAGAGATTCAAGATATTATTGAAAAAGAGTTATTTTCAAATGAGTATTTTTCTGTAATGAAATCATTTATGCTTTATAGACATATGCACAAAATGCAAAGAGAACATATTTTAGGATTAAATGAAGATACTACATATATTAATTCAAGTGAAACAATTGATGAATATATAAATGGAACTGATTGGAGAATTAAAGCTAATTCAAATACAGGCTATTCTCATGCTGGTTTAATTAATAACTCAGCAGGTAAAGTAATTGCCAATTATTGGTTAGATAAAGTTTATTCAAAAGAAGAAGGTGCTGCACATAGATCAGCTGATTATCATATTCATGATTTAGATTGTCTTAGTGGTTATTGTGCTGGTTGGTCTTTAAGAGTTTTATTAGATGAAGGTTTTAATGGAATTAGGGGAAGAGTTGATAGTTCACCTGCTAATCATTTTAGAGAAGCCTTAGGCCAAATGGCTAATTTTTTAGGAATATTACAAAGTGAATGGGCAGGAGCTCAAGCTTTTTCTTCATTTGATACTTATTTAGCACCTTACGTTTTTAAAGATAATTTGTCATATAAAGAAGTTAAAAAAGCAATTAGGTCATTTATTTATAATTTAAATGTTCCTGCGCGTTGGGGTCAGAGTCCTTTTACTAATGTAACAATAGATTGGACAGTTCCAAGTGACTTAAAAGATCAAATTCCAACAAGAAATCAATTACATTTATTTAAAAACTTTGAAAATGAAGAATTATTTAAAATAATTCAAGAACAAGGATATAAATCATTTGAAGAACTAACTTATAAAGATTTTCAAAAAGAAATGAATTTAATTAATAAAGCATTTTATGAAGTAATGACAGAAGGTGATAAAACAGGTCAACCTTTTACTTTTCCAATTCCTACAGTTAATATTACAGAAGATTTTGATTGGTATGGTGAAAATACTGATTTATTATTTGAAAATACTGCCAAAATAGGATCTTCTTATTTCCAGAATTTTATTGGATCATTATATACAAGAAATAAATTTGGTAAAAAAGTTTTAGATGAAAGTGCATATAAACCGGGTGATGTAAGATCAATGTGTTGTAGATTACAACTTGATTTAAGAGAATTATTAAAAAGAGGTGGAGGTTTATTTGGTTCTGCTGAAATGACTGGAAGTATTGGAGTTGTTACTTTAAATATGGCAAGACTTGGATATTTATATAAAGATGACAAAGATGCTTTGTTTACTAGAGTTAAAGAATTAATGATTTTAGCAAAATCTACTTTAGAGAAAAAAAGAGTATTTGTTCAAGATATGTATGATAGAGGATTATTTCCTTATACCCAAAGATATTTACCAGGGTTTGTAAATCATTTTTCAACTATTGGTGTTAATGGTATTAATGAAATGATTAGAAATTATTCAAATGATGATTATGACATTTCATCTGAAAAAGGTATTAATTTAGCTACTTCTCTTATGATTTTTATGAGAGAACTTATGAAAGAGTTTCAAGAAGAAACAGGAAATTTATATAATCTTGAAGCAACACCAGCTGAAGGAACTACTTACAGATTCGCAAAAGAAGATAAAAAAAGATATAAAAATATTATTCAAGCAGGTGATGGTGATAATATTTATTATACAAACTCATCTCAATTGCCAGTTGATTATACAGATGATGTATTTGAAGCCTTAGATTTACAAGATGGTTTACAATGCAAATATACAGGTGGAACTGTTATGCATTTATATATGAAAGAGAGATTATCAAGTATTGAATCTTGTAGAAAACTAGTAAAAAACGTAATAAGTAATTATAAATTGCCATACATTACTATTACACCTTTATTCTCAATATGTAAAATACATGGTTATTTAAGCGGTGAACATGAATATTGTCCAAAATGTGATGAAGAAATTTTAAAAAAGGAATTAAGAAATGAAAGTTTATAAAATATCAAAAGATTTAGAGAAAAAAAGAACAAAATGTATAGTTTATACTAGAGTTATGGGTTATCATAGACCTGTAGAGAGTTTTAATATTGGTAAAAAAGCAGAACATAAAGAAAGAATTAAATTTTGTGAATAATAAAATTATTTATGATATAACAAAATTTACAACACTTGATTATAAAAATCATTTATCTTGCATAATATGGTTTATTAAATGTAATATGAGATGTAAATATTGTTATAACAATGATTTAGTTTTTAGCTCTGTTGGAAAATATTGTTTTGAAGAAATTATAGAGTTTTTAAAAACTAGAGTAGGTCTTTTAGATGCTGTAGTTTTAAGTGGAGGGGAGGCTAGTATTCATAACTTGCCTCTTTTTTGTAAAAAAATAAAAGACTTAGGTTTAAAAATAAAACTTGATACTAATGGTTTAAATACAAATTTAATTAAAGAATTAATTAAAGAGAATTTACTTGATTATATAGCTTTAGATTTTAAATCACCTGAGAATAAATTTAAAAGCATTACATCTTCATCTTCTTATGAAGATTTTATAGAAACACTTAAATATTTAATTAAAATAGATTTTTCATTTGAAGTTAGAACTACTGTTCAGGCAGATTTATTAAATGAAAATGATATAAATGAGATGATAAATATCTTATTTGATTTAAAATATAAAAATACTTATTACCTTCAGAATTTTTTAGAAACAAGTTCTAATATTGGAAAATTAAAGGAAAGTAAAATTTTATTTAATAAAAATTTATTATCAAATAAAATTAACTTAGAGTGGAGAAATTAAATAACCTTGGGCTGAAACATTCTGAATTAAATCTTTAGATGTTTTTAGTCTTAGTCTTTTTATAAAGGTTCTAAGTCTCTCCGAACTCACTTCTTCATTTACCCATAAAACTTTTTTAATTTCTTCATTTGTAACTAATTCAAATTGATTTTGTAATAAAAGATATAAAAATTCTTTTTCTCTTTTTGTTAAGTTAACTAAAGAAGAGTTTTTATATAAAGATAAAGAATTATTATTAAACGTATACTCATTACTTAGATTAATTATTTGTTTTTTGTTTAACTTCTCAGCTAAAGTTGAAATATATGAAATTAATTCATCAGGATCAAAAGGTTTAATATAATATTTTGAAATTCCAATATCAATAGCTTTTAAAAGTTTTGTTTTATCAGAAAAAGCTGATAAAACAATTATAGGTATATCTTCATTATGTTCTTTTATTTTTATAGTCATATCCAAACCATCACAAAAAGGCATATTAATATCAGTAATTATAATATCTGGTTTAATAGTTTTAAACTTATTAAAACCATCAATTCCATCTTTTGCAAGTGAAACAGAATAAAAACTATCAGATATAGCTTCTTTTAATAACTTTGATAGTTTTTCTTCATCTTCTACTATTAATATTTTTAATCTATGTAATAATTTAGTAATCATTTTTCGCCTTGAGGTATTTTTATTATAAATTCTGTATTTTTATTTGTGCTTTTTATAAATATTGTTCCATTTAAAGACTTTTCAATTATCATTTTTGACATGAATAAACCAAGTCCAGTTCCTGTACTTGAGTGTTTAGTCGTAAAGTAAGGTTCAAATATTTTATCAATTATTTCATCTTTTATTCCACCTGCATTATCACGATATGTAATAATTAAAAAGTTTTGATGTAAATCTTCTGATATATCTATATTAATGTTTTTATCAATAATCTTATTATGAATAAACGCATCATTAGAGTTTTGAATTAAGTTTATAATAACTTGTGATAATTCATTTGAAACACCTAAAATCTTGAATGAGTTCTTTTTAAAAAAAATATTTAAATTATTTGTTTTTATAGTTTTTTGCATAATTAATAATGATTCATTTATTGAATCATTTATATCAAATAATACTTTTTCTTTATCTGGTGAAAAAAAGTTTGTAAAATCTTCAATTGTATTTGACATATTAGAAATAATATTTTTACAATCTTGATATAAAATACTTATATCTTTATTTGAATTAGATGCTCTTTTTAAATTAAATAGGGTTAAAGATAGTTCAGTTAAAGGCTGTCTCCATTGATGTGCAATATTTCCTAACATTTGTCCTAAAGAAGCCATTCTTGATTGCCAAAATAGAATCTTTTCTTTTTCTGCATTCTTTTGTATTTCTTTTTTAACTCTTATTTCTAAACTTTCATTAATTTCTTTTAATTGTAAAGTTTGAAATTGCACTCTTTCTTCTAATGTTTTATTTAATTCTTTTAAATCTTTATCTTTTTTCTCTAAAGCTTTTTTTAATTCCACTTCTTTTGTTACGTCATAACGAATTGCTATAAATTCTTTGATATTTCCAATTTCATCAAAAATTGGAGTTATAGTTGTATTTAAATAAATTGTTTTACCATTTTTACTTAAGTTTTTAACTGTAGATTTATATGCTTTCTTATTTAAAATAGTATCCCATAGTTTTTTAAAAGAAGAGCTTGATGCATCAGGATGTCTTACAATGTTATGGTTTTGGCCAATTAACTCATTATAAGAATATCCTGATATTTTACAAAACTCATCATTTACAAAAGTAATTATTCCATCAATATTAGTTTTTGATACTATATTCGAATTTTCAATTGCTTCTTGATAAGTATATGGCATTTATTTTCTTTTTAAAATTTCACAAGCTTCTTTTGCATGATAAGTAATAATAATATCAGCTCCTGCTCTTTTAAAAGATAATAATGTTTCCATCATTACTCTTTCATAATCAATTAGTCCAGCAGCACCTGCACATTTAAGCATTGCATATTCACCTGATACATTATAAGCAGCTAACGGAAGTTTTGATGCATTTCTAACATCTCTTAAAATATCTAAAAATGCTAAAGCTGGTTTAACCATTAAAATATCAGCACCTTCTTCTTCATCAGCTAAAGATTCAGAAATAGCTTCTAATCTATTAGCTGGATTCATTTGATATGATTTTCTATCACCATAAGAAGGTGCACTTTGAGCTACATCTCCAAAAGGACCATAATAACCAGAAGCAAATTTAGAAGAATAAGCCATAATTGGTAAATTCTCATATCCATTTTCATCTAAAGCTTTTCTAAGAGTTTTGATAATTCCATCCATCATTCCTGAAGGTGCTATCATATCAGCTCCAGCTTTTGCATGAACTAAAGCTTGTTGTGCTGAAATTTCTAATGTTTTATCATTATCAACAGATTTAGTAATAGGATCAATTATTCCACAATGACCATGGTCTGTATATTCACAAAAGCATAAATCAGTTACTATAAACATATTTGGAAAATCTTTTTTAATAGCTTGAATAGTTCTTGAAATTAAACTCTCATCACATAAACACTCACTACCAATAGAATCTTTAACATCAGGAATAGCAAAAAGAATAATAGAATTTAATCCTAATTCTTCTAACTCTTTACACTCCGCTAAAATAGTATCCAAACTCATTTGGAATACACCAGGCATAGACTTAACTTCATTCTTAATATTTGAACCTTCTATTACAAATAAAGGGTATAAAAAGTCATTTGCACTTAAACTTGTTTCTGCTACCATATTTCTTAAAGTTTCATTAATTCTTAGTCTTCGAAATCTTTTAAACATTATATTTACCTTTTTTAGATATTATTAACGACATTTTAACAATTTAAGGTTTAAAATTTTATGAAAATTAAAAAATCCGAACAAACTACTTTGCCAACAAAGTATGGAAAGTTCATTATAAAAGCGTATAAAGAAGAGCACCAAGAGCATTTAGTGTTAATGAGTGAAAACTTTAAAGATTTAGAAACTCCCTATGTTAGAGTACATTCAGAGTGTCTTACGGGGGATACTTTTGGCTCACTTAAGTGTGATTGCCAAAATCAACTACAAGCTGCATTAAAATTTATTTCAAAACATGGCGGAATGGTTATTTATCATAGACAAGAAGGTAGAAATATTGGTTTATTAAACAAAGTTAATGCTTATTGTCTTCAAGAAAAAGGTAGAAATACAATTGAAGCTAATTTAGAGCTTGGTTTTGGCGAAGATGATAGAGATTATTCAGTTGTGAAAGAAATATTTGAAGATTTAAAACTAAAACAGATAAGATTAATAACAAACAATCCCAAAAAGATACATTACTTTGAATCTATTGGAGTTGAGATTGTTGAGAGAATCCCAACAATCACTGAAGTTAACGAACATAACGAAAATTATTTAAATACTAAAAAAGAAGAAATGGGACATTTCCTATAAGGATTAATATGAAATTAAAAGCAGAATGTGAAAAAATAGAATTAGAATTTGAAAAAGATTTTTATCTAAATTGTGAAAAATACACAAAAACGTTACAAGAGTGGGGTAAAATTCACAATCTATCAGCAGAACTAGAAACAGAGAAGATTCATAAGAATTTAATGGATTCAATTTATCCTTTAAAATTTTTAAAAGATTTTACTTCTTTCGCTGATATTGGTACAGGTGCAGGTTATCCTGGATTAATTATTGCATTAGCAAGACCAGATGTTAAAGCTTACTTAATTGAGCCTAGAGCAAAAAGAGTTGCTTTTTTAAATTTTATTAAAAATAGTTTGAAACTAAATAATGTAGAAATTATTTGTGATAGAGTTGAAAATGTGAAAGATTTAGAAGTTGATTTAATAACTTCACGTGCAGTTACAAATACAGCTTTATTATTAGATTTAACAAAAGATTTAGCTTCTGAGAATACATCATTCTTATTTTATAAAGGTTCAATGTTAGAGCATGAATTAGAAGATGCAAAAATTAATTCATATAAGATATATCCTAGAAATGATAGAAATTATTTATATATTGAATCTAAATAATGGTTTTTAAACTATTAGCAGTAGTAATTATTTTATTTTTAGTTTATTTAGTTTTTTTTAAAAGAGATAGAGAAAAAGAAATTAAAAAAAATAATAAAAGAAATGAAGATAAAAAAATAGAAGCAATTATGGAAGAATGCCCAAGATGTAAAACTTTTGTAGCTAAAGATGATGCAATTTTATCAAATGGAAAATATTATTGTTCGAAAGAGTGTCTATAATGATCCTTATTGGTCACAAGTTTGTTGAATTTGAAGATATCTCTTTTATATCTTCTATAAAAGAGATATCTAATACAAAAGCCAACTCTTGTATTGTTTTTGACTATTGCGAAGATTTACTTATGTATGCTTATTTAAATAATGTAACTTGTGCTATTAAAGTTTCAAATATTAAAGATGCAATTTTATCGAATTCTTTAAATGTTAAATATATTATTTGCGATAAAAAATCTTTTGCAAAAGAAATACAAGGTATTGCTGAAAACTATATGTTTGATTCTAAGATTTTATTTCTAATAGAGAATGATAATGAAATAGAAGATATTGCAAGATTAGGAATTGATGGAGTTATTTATAAGGGCATATTATGAAAATAATATGTCTATTAATATTTAGTTTTTTTTATGCTTATTCATGTTCAGGAGATTGTATGGCCTGTCACCCAGTATTAAAAAAAACTATTAATAGTAAATACCATTTAGTATTAAAATCTTGTATAAACTGCCATAAAACTACTCCTGATTCTATGTCTTCATGTGGAGGAGATTGTTTTTCTTGCCATTCCCAAAATAAACTTATCAAAACTAAATTAAAAGAACATCAAGATTTAGCCTCATGTAAAGCTTGTCATGTTAATACAGAAGATATTTTAAAGTTTGATAACAAATTTGGTCCTACTTTATTAGAACAATTAGAAAAATAAATAAAAATATAAGTACAAGTTCGCTAAAATAGGCAAAAATATGGATAATTATACATTTATAAAGGAATAATTTGAAAGATATATTTGACATTATTATAATAATTATGTTTGTAATAATAGTATTTGGATTTGTTAGAGGTTTTAATAAACACCAAATAGATAAACATGTAGATAAATTAGAAGAGAATAAAAAGAGGGAAGAAAATGACTAAACCATTATTAATTGAAATTGGGGTTGAAGAATTACCTGCAATACCATTTTTAAAAGAATTATCAAATATTAAAACTAAATGGAATGTTATTTTAAAAAAATATAAATTAGAAAATGATTTTGAATTTTATTATACACCTAGAAGATTAGTTTTTTGGCATAAAGAATTTGCTTTAAAACAAGAAGATGCAATTATTGAGCAAATGGGAGCACCTGTTAAAATAGCTTATAAAGACGGAGTTCCAACTCCTGCTGCTTTAGGTTTTGCAAAAAAATGTGGAGTTGATATATCTGAGATATCTTCTATTGATAAGGGTAGAGGAGATGTATTATATTTCAAAAAAGAGGTTGTTGGTACTGCTTCAAAAGATTTATTAAATGATATGATTAATGAATTTATTAAATCTTTATCTTTTGGGAAAACTATGCGTTGGGGATCTAGAAAAGATTCATTTATTAGACCAATTAGATCATTATGTGTAATGCAAGGTTCTGATATTGTAGAAGCAGAACTATTTTCTATTAAATCATCTAATAAAGCTTTTCCTCATAGAATGGTTTCATATGATGCATTTACATTCTCAAATCCAGAAGAATATTTTGAAATCTTAGCAAAATCTGGTGTTATTTTAAAACAAGATGATAGAAAAAAACTTATTATTTCTCAAATGAAAGAAATAGAAAAAGCTAATTCTTTACAAATTGATATAGATGAAGATTTATTAGAAGAACTAGTAGCTATTAATGAGTATCCTACTGCTTTATTAGGTACTTTTGATAAAGAGTTTTTAGAATTACCAGAAGAAGTAATTATTACTTCTATGAAAGAACATCAAAGATATTTTGCTGTATTTAACGGTAATGATTTATCTAATCACTTTATTGTTATTTCAAATGCAAAAACTGAAGATTTTTCTTTTGTAATTGCTGGTAATGAAAAAGTTCTAAGACCTAGACTTGATGATGGAATGTTTTTTTATAAAAATGATTTAAAAAATGGTTTATCAACTGAATCTTTAAAAAAGGTATTATTTGTTGAAGGTTTAGGTTCTGTTTATGACAAAGTTGAAAGAGAAGTTAAAATTGCTGATTACTTAGCATCTTTATATAATGAAGATAAAGAACTAATCACAAGAGCTGTTCTTATGGCTAAATCAGATTTAATGAGCGAAATGGTATTTGAATTCACTGAACTTCAGGGTTTAATGGGTTATTATTATGCAAAAATAGCTGGTGAAAAAGAAGAAGTATATATGGCAATTAAAGAACAATATTTACCAGATGGTGAAGATTCTGAATTACCATCATCAGTATTTTCTTCAATAATTGCACTTTCTTCTAAAATTGATTCTTTAATGGGATTATTCTCAGTAGGGAAAATTCCAACTGGCTCAAAAGATCCTTTTGCTCTAAGACGTGCAGCTGCAGGAATTGTTAAAATTGCAATTGAACATAAATTAGAATTAAACTTCCACGATTTAATTAATACTTTATCTGTAAATTACAAAAACTTAGATACAAAACTATTATTAGAATTCTTTAATGATAGATTATTTAAAATCTTTGACATTAACCCATCAATTCTAAAAGCTGTTTTAGGAAGTGGTGAAAAAGATATTTATAAAATCTCTAAAAAATTATGTGCTTTAAATCCTATTGTATTAGCTGATGATTTTAAAAATCATGTAGCTACATTTAAAAGAGTTGCAAATATTATTAAAGATGTAGACTTATCACAAGAATTAGTACTAAATGAAAGTTTATTAAGTGATTCAGAAGAAATTGAATTATTCAAAGCTTATTCATCTGTAGTATCAAAAGATTATAAATCTTATGATGAAGAATTAAAAGCTTTATTTGCTTTAAAACCATCATTAGATGAGTTCTTTAACAATGTTTTTGTAAATCATGAAGATGAAAATATCAAAAACAATAGAAAAAACTTAATTTCATTAGTATACTTAGCATTTAGAAATATTGCTGATATTAAAGAAATCACTATCTAGTTTAATTATTACAAGACTATTATTTTTGGTCTTGTAATAAAACTTAAAAAAACAACTTATTATCATGAAATACTTTTATAAATATTTCTATATCTTCAAAACCTAAATATA
>JABSON010000094.1 GCA_013215915.1 Campylobacteraceae bacterium
AGATAAAAAACATGAATTATTTAATCTAATAGATACAAGTAAAAATGATAATTATACAAGTGTACTTAACAATAATAATGTTGAAAAATTATTAGCATATAGCAAAATTAGAAGTACTTCTTGGTTTTTATTTATTGAACTTGATAAAAAAAGTATTTATGCAAAAATTCATAATGAATTAATTATTAATATAGTTTTATATATAGTTTTATTAATTTTTATCTTATGTGTATTATATTTTGCATTAATAAAAATTCTAGCACCATTAAAAACTTTAGAAAGTGGATTATATTCATTCTTTAAATATTTAAGTGGAGAAGAAAAAACTATTCATAAATTAAATATTAATACAAATGATGAGTTTGGTTCTATGGCTTCTATTATTGACCAACAAATGTTAGAAGTTCAAACAAACTTAAATCAAGATAGAGAACTAATTAATGATGTTAAAAAAGTTGTACATAGAATTAATGAGGGTAAACTAGATGTTTATGTACAAAATAATACAAAAAATGAATCATTAAATGAATTAAAAAATATTTTAAATGAAATGATTGATTCTTTAAGTAAAAATGTTGATAAAGATATTAATGAAATTTTATTATCACTTCAGAACTATTCAAATTTAAATTTTGTAAATGATATTGAAAATCCTACAGGTAACATATCAAAAGGGTTAAATAGTTTAGCTAATATCATTAATTTAATGTTGCAAGAAAATGAAGCTAATGGAATTGCTTTAGATGATAGTTCAAAAATACTATTAGAAAATGTTGATATTTTAAATAAAGCATCAAATGATACTGCTGTATCTTTGGAAGAAACAGCTGCTGCTTTAGAAGAAATTACATCTACAGTAATTTCAAATACTCATAGAATTGATACAATGAGTTCATATTCTAGTGACTTGTCTTTATCTATTAAAGAAGGACAAAAACTTGCAAATTCAACTGTAAATGCTATGAATGAAATAAATGAACAAACTAATTCTATTGCTGATGCAATTACTGTAATTGATCAAATTGCTTTTCAAACAAATATTCTATCACTTAATGCAGCCGTTGAAGCAGCAACTGCTGGTGAAGCAGGAAAAGGTTTTGCAGTAGTAGCTCAAGAAGTAAGAAACTTAGCTTCAAGGTCAGCAGAAGCTGCAAAAGAGATTAAAGATTTAGTAGCAAATGCAACAGATAAAACTAATAATGGTAAAAAGATTGCAGATGATATGATTCATGGATATTCATTATTAAATCAAAATATTACAAAAACTTCTGAAATAATAAAAGATATTTCATCATCATCAAAAGAACAAAAAATTAGTATTGAACAAATTAATAATGTAATAAATTTACTTGATCAACAAACTCAAAATAATGCTTCTGTTGCTAGTAAAACTCACGACATTGCTTTAAAGACATCATTTATAGCTAAAGAGATTTTAGATACTGTAAATGAAAAAGAATTTAGAGGAAAGAATAAATAAATTATAAAAACATAAAAGATAAGCTCTTTTATGTTTTTAATAAGTATTAGTTTTTAGTAAGAATTTATATACTCTTCAATTGAAGTTATATCTTTTTTAATATTTAAAGAAAGATCCATTAAATAAATATCTTTAATTTTAAATTGTTCTAGTTTTACTAAATCTTTTGAAGTAGTAATAATTTTATAGTCTTTATATCTTTCTAAGATCTCATCTATTTCACTTTTTATAAAAGTATGATGATCTTCGAAAGCTTCTAAAACAGTAGACTCAGGTAAAAAATCCAATAATCTTTTTGGTTTTGAGATAGCTGTTAATAATACAAGTTTTAAAGGTAAAGAAGATACAACTTCTCCTTTTAATTTATAAGATACAATTCTTTCAAAATCAATTCCTTCTTGTAAAATCAAATCAGCATAAGAATACATCATTTTAGGTTCTCTATATCCACCACTTGGCAAACAAAATATATTTTCTGGTTCTTTTTTTGGTTTTAATAAAATATCAAACTTTTTAATATCATATTTTGAGAAACCATCATCTAAAAATACTATCTGACAACCTAGTTCTTTTGCTTTTAATATAGCTTCTTTTCTATTCTCAGATACAATAATTGTAGCATTTGGAAGTTTCTTAGCTAACAACATAGCTTCATCACCTGAAATAGAAACATTTTCCAAAATATTACCTTTGTCTGAAATAATATAAAGACCTTTAGAAGCTCTGCCATATCCTCTTAAGACAATAGCAATATTCTCTCTATCTTTTGTAAGTTCAATTACAAAAGGTGTTTTACCACTTCCTCCAACTATTAAATTACCAATAGAAATAACAGGGATTCCAAAATCTATTTTTTTTACACCCATTTTTTTGAATGAAATAATTAGTAAATAAATAAAAGTTAAGGGAAGTAATAAAAAAGAGATAAGTTTTTGAAAAGCATTAGGGTAGAAAAGATAATCTTCTACCCATAATATTAGTTTTTGAGACAAATTAAATCCAAGAAGCGGCTATATCTATGATTTCGTCACAAATATAATTAACCTCTTCATCTGTTAACCCTGGATACATAGGAATAGATAAAATTTGTTGGTAAGATGTTAATGCTGTACCATATGTTGTAATTTTAATTGAATATTTATTTTTATAATAAGATAAAAGATGTAAAGGAATATAATTTAATCCTGTAGCAATACCTTTTTCTTTTAATGCTCTAGCAAATGAATCTCTATTTCTAGAAACTTTAATAATATACTGAGTAAAAATATGTTCTTCATTATATGAAGGAGTAGTAATGTGTTTAACACCAGCTAATCTAGTTTCATATATTTTTGCAATTTCTTTTCTTCTTTTAATAAACTTATTAGTTTTTTGTAATTGAACTAATGAAAATGCTGCATCCAGTTCACTCATATCATATTTATGTCCAATATCAACAATGTCATAAATATAATCTAAATTTCCAAAATCATCATAAGTAGTTGTTAATGCATGAGTTCTTAATAATTTAGCTCTAGTAGCAATTTCTTCATTATTAGTAACTAAAATACCTGATCTTGAAACAGCATGTTTTCCATTAGATGGGTTAGTTGAAAAAATTGTCATATCAGCTTTTAAAGAACCAATAGTTTCACCTTTATAAGTAACACCTAAAGCAGAAGTAGCATCTTCTATTAAAATAATATTATATCTTTTACAAATATCATATAATTTATCTAAATCAGGAGTTTGTCCTGCAACAAAAGAAATAATAGCACCTCTTAGTTTTTTAGACTTATTATCTTCTAAAGCTTTTTCAAACTTTTTTAAATCAATATTCATATTATCGCTATCAATATCAATAAAAAGAGGTTCTGCATCAAAATGTCTAACTACTTCAGGAACATTTACAAAAGAGTTAACAGACATTAAAATTTTATCTCCTCTTTTTAGTTTAATAGAAGAAAGTGCTAAATGAATAGCAGCAGTTGCATTACACGTAGCAACTGCATATTTAACACCAACAAATTTAGCCATACTTTCTTCAAATTGTTCAACTTTTGAAGATTCTTTAGTAATTTCTAAAGCAGAAGCTAATTGTTTTAATTCTTCATGATCAACAGTAGTCTTATAAAATGCAATTTCTTTCATATTAGTTTCCTTTTATTTGAGCAATTACTGGAAGTTTTCCCTTAAATGCATTAGCTTTTATTCTATATTTAAGCATACTTACTAATTCTTCTTGAAAACCTAAAGAAAATAATTCTTCATCACTTTTATTATTATCTACAAGTTCTTTTAATACAGTATCCATTTCTTTATACGAATAACCTAAATCATCTTCATCACTTTGGCCTTCCCAAAGATCAGCACTTGGTTTTTTATTTATTATTGCAGGAGTTACGTTTAAAAACTTAGCAAATTCAAATTCATCACTTTTATACATTTCCCCTATTGGGTTAATAGCACAAGCAATATCACCATAAATAGTTCCATATCCTAATAAAATTTCACTTTTATTAGAAGTTCCAATAACTAACGAATTGTCTCTTGCCGAAATATCATATAAAACTGACATTCTCATTCTTGCAGAATAGTTACCAATTCTTAGTTTGTCCCCATCCATATTTTTAATATAAGATTGAACCATTGGAGCAATTTCTACTGTTTCGTAAGAAATATCAAACTTTTTACAAAGCTCAATAGCATCATCTAAAGAAGAATCGCAAGAGAATTGTGAAGGCATTAAAACACCTGTCATATTATCTCCAAAAGCTTCTTTACATAAAACTGCTACAACTGCTGAATCTAAACCACCAGAAATTCCAACAGTTACATTTTTTAAGCCAGTTTTAGTAACTTCGTCTTTTAAAAAAGATAGTAATTCTTTTTTTATTTTATCCCATACCATTTTTAATCCTCATTAAAATTATTATATCTTATCTTTTTTTGTTTTTTCATAAATTTCGTCTAAAAATAACGAATTACTTTCTTTTTGTCTTAATTTTTTGTTAACTAAGTCATCTCGAATGCTTTCTAACTCTTCTTTTGTGAAAAAATCTAAAAATTTCGGATTAATTTCAATTACTTCATTTTTATTAGTTTTTATTAAGTCTTTAATATCTTCTATTAAAGTATTTTTTATTTCATTCATATCTTCACTTATTAAATTTATCTAGGATTTGACTTAAATATAAGTCCATTTTTTTCTCACCCTTGTCATTCTCAGCACAAGTACAATATTTACATGCGCTTCCTGCATCGGTGAAAAAAACAAAATCTTTAAGAGTTTTAGCATTTTTTTCTTTAACAGCGTATAAAAGCTCACCTAAAGTAACATGCTTACACTCACATACAATAAAAGAATGTGGAAAATTTTTAGCCAAATTATATCCTTGTTATTTTCTTGATTTTTTAATCATTTCATATGCTTCATTAATTTCTTGAAGTTTTTTGGTAGCTTCATCTATAATATTTTGAGCTGCGCCCTGCCCTGAGATAATGTCAGGGTGATGTTTTCTAACTAAAGTTCTATAAGCTAATTTAATAGTTTTATCATCATCACTTGAACTAGCTCCTAATACTTTATATGCATCTTCTAAAGTTGTTTTAGATGAGGCAGCTACATTTGCATAAAAACTTTTGAATTTATTTATTATATTATTATAATCATTAGAAGATATTTGTAAAGCTTGAGCAATATCTTCAATAATCATTTGTTCTGCTTTTGAGAAATCTTGATCAATAAATGCTAAATTAACTAAATACTCTAAAACTTGCATTCTTTTTTCATAAGATCTTGATGTTAATTTATATAATTTCTGCGCAATTACAATTGTATTATCAAAAGATTCTTTTTCATTTGTGTAAATTTCTTTTAATTTTTCTCTTATTTCTTCATTATTCTCAAAATGAGATGAGATATCTGAAAAAGTATGTTTAAGAACTTCTGCTTCTAATTCACTTACTTTGCCATCTGCTTTTGCAACTTTTGACATTAGAGCAACAAGTAGTCCAGCCTCGTGGTGCATTAGATCTCCATCGAATCTATCTTTAATATCAAAGTTAATATTTACATATTTTTCTGTTTTATATGACCTTGCAATTAGATATAAAATAAAGCCCACAATTAATAAAACTAATATTTTCACACTTACCCCTAATTTTTTGTTTAATTTTATCTAAACTTAGGTAAAATCTGAGCCAAAGTTAGAAAAAATGGAGTCTACATGTTCGGAATGGGTTTTATGGAAATACTTTTAATAGCAGTAATTGCTATTATTGCTTTAGGTCCTGAAAAATTACCAACAGCAATGGTTGATATTGCTAAATTTTTCAAGAAAATAAAAAGTGGATTAGATGATGCAAAATCTACAATTGATAATGAATTAAATATATCTGAAATGAGAGCAGAAGCTAATAAATTCAAAGCTCAAATAGAAGATACAACATCATCTATGAATATAAATAGTTTATCTGGAATATTAGATGATGAAGATGATCTAAATACTATTAAAAAAGATAAAAAGATAAAAGAAACTGACAAAGTTGAAAAAATAGAAAAAGAAGTTGAAGAAGTAAAAGAAACACAAGATTCTTCTGCTGCTAATAAATTTAAAGTAAATACAAGTGGGGATAATAATTAATGTTTGAAGAAATCAAACCTCATATTGCAGAACTGAGAAAAAGATTAATGATTATTGTAGGAACATTAATTGTAATGTTTTTTGTATGTTTTAATTTTTATGAACCTATTTTAGAATGGATGATGACACCAATTAAAGCTGTTTTACCTGCAAACTCTCAAATGGTTGCAGTTGAAATTCAAGAAACATTTTTTACAGCACTTAAAGTATCATTTTTTGGGGGATTTATTATTTCACTTCCTGTTATTTTTTGGCAGTTTTGGAAATTTTTAGCTCCTGGATTATATGAGCATGAGAAAAAACTAGTTTTTCCTTTTGTATTTTTTGCAACTCTAATGTTTTTAGCAGGTTCTTCATTTGCTTATTATGTTGTTGTTCCTTTTGGATTTGAATTTTTAGTATCATTTGGTTCAGCAGTAGTTACAGTCTTGCCAAGTATTGGTAAATACGTAGGATTTTTTACAAAACTATTATTTGGTTTTGGAGTATCATTTGAATTACCAGTAATTACTTTCTTTTTAGCAAATATTGGACTTGTTGATGATAAACAATTAAAAGATTTTTTTAAATATGCAGTTGTATTAATTTTTATATTTTCAGCACTTTTAACTCCGCCAGATGTTTTAACACAATTTTTAATGGCAGGTCCATTAATTATACTTTATGGTGTATCTATTTATATAGCAAAAGTATTTAACCCAGCAGATAAAGAATTAGATGACGATGAATAAAATACTAGATCCCTTAAAAACAGATAGTTACGATTATTCTTTACCACAAGAACAAATAGCTACAAAACCTTTATATCCAGCAGATAAAGCAAAACTGCTGGTTTACAACCGTGCAAATAATACTATTACACATAGTACATATGCAGATTTAATGGACTTTTTACCTGATGATTTATCAATATTTTTAAATGATACAAAAGTTATAAAAGCTAGAATCTATGGAAAAAAAGATACTGGTGGAAAAACAGAATTATTATTTAATAAACATGTATTTATGGATAGATTTTTAGTAATGATAAAAGGTAAAGTAAATCCAGGTACAAGATTGTATTTTGATAAAGATTTAGAAGTTGAAGTTCTAGAGTTAAATGAAGATGGAACGAGACTTGTTAAGTTTTATCAAAATTCTAAGACATTAGATTTTATTGAAGTAATAAATATTTTAAATGATATTGGTCACCTACCCTTGCCTCATTATATGAATAGAGAAGATGTAGAAAAAGATAATCAAGATTATCAAACACTTTTTGCAAAAAATTATGGAGCAGTTGCAGCGCCAACAGCATCTTTACATTTTACTCAAGAATTATTAGAAAAAATGACTAATAAATATAAAGTTAATTATTTAACTCTTCATGTAGGAGCAGGAACTTTTAAACCTGTTGATGCAGAAGATATATTAGATCATCCAATGCATAGTGAATACTTTGAAATTGGAATTGATGCAAAATTAGGAATTGATAAAGCGAAAAAAGTTTTAGCAGTTGGTACAACGGTTACTAGAACAATTGAGTATTATGCAAGAACAAATATGATTCAAGGTGAATGTGATTTATTTTTAAATACATCTAATAAACCTATTAAAGTTGATCATTTATTAACAAATTTTCATCTTCCGAAATCTACATTAATTATGCTTATTGCATCTTTTGTAGGATTAGAAAAAACATTAGAAATTTACGATATTGCTGTAAAAGAGAAATATAGATTTTTCTCTTATGGTGATGGTATGTTAATTATATAAGGAAAAACAATGGCTAAATATATTTTATTTGATACAGAAACAACAGGTAATCAAGATGATGACAAGATTATTCAATTTGGTGCAATGATTATAAATCAAGACTCTTCTTTAGAAGTATTTGATGAGTTATGTTCAACTGACGTTGAAATTAAATTAGAAGCTATGGAAGTTCATAATTTAACACCTGATATGTTAGAAGGGAAACCTAAAGCTGTTGATACTAGTTTTTATAAAACTCTTCAAGAAATTAATACAAATGAGAATTATTTAATTGCTCATAATATTAAATTTGATTTAGGGATGATTCAAAAAGAAGGTTTTGTAAATAACTTACAGTTAATAGATACTTTAAGATGTGCAAAACATTTATATCCTGATATGCCTTATCATAGATTACAATATATAAGATATGCACTAGATTTATATAAAACTGAAAAAGAAGAAGCAGCTAAACTAAATATTACAATTAAAGCTCATGATGCTTTAGGTGATGTTTTAGTTATGAAACTATTTTTATCAAAACTAATAAATAAATGTAGAGAAATGTACCCTGATTATAATCCAATTGAAAGATTAGTTTATTTAACACAAACACCTGTATTAATTAAAACTTTTAAATTTGGAAAACATAAGGGTAAAGAAATAGCACAAGTTGCACAAGAAGATGCCTCATATTTAAACTGGATGAAAAAAAATATGGATTTAGATGAAGATTTAAAATATACTTTAGACAAGGTTCTAAAAACAGATAATTATTAGTTTATTTAAAAGGAGAAAGAATTGAATAAATTTTCGAGAATTGGTTTTATTCTTGCAGCTGCTGGTTCAGCTGTAGGTTTAGGTAATATATGGAAGTTCCCATATATTACAGGAGAATTTGGAGGTGGTGCATTTGTAATTGTGTACTTACTTGCAATTTTATTTATTGGATTATCTGTGTTTATTGCAGAATCTATTATAGGACAACATGGGGAATCTGATGTTTCTACTTCATTTGTAAGAATATCAAAGTCAAAAAATCCTAAATGGAAGTTTGCTGGTTTTGTAATTTTTGCAGGATTAATTATTTTATCTTTTTACTCAGTTGTATTAGGATGGATTTTAAATTATGTATTTACATCATTTCAAGGACTACCAACAGAAGCTTCTGTTGCAGGAGCTTCATTTGGAGCTTTAACAAAAGATATATCTACTCAGATTTTTTATCATACAATAGTTGCAGGAACTGTAATTTTTATTGTTTTAAAAGGTATTAAAGATGGAATTGAAAAAATTAACTTAATATTAATGCCTTTATTAGCAATAATTTTATTTGGATTATTTTTATATGCAGTATCTTTAGATTCATTTTCACAAGCAATGTCATTTATGTTTGTACCAGATTGGAGTAAAATTAACGGAAGTGCTATGTTAGCAGCACTTGGTCAAGCGTTTTTTACACTTTCATTAGGAGTTGGTACAATAATAACTTATTCTGCGTCTTTACCAAAAGATACAAACTTTGTTAAAACATCAATGTATGTAGCATTTGTGGATACTTTAGTAGCTTTAATTGCTGGTATTATTATTTTTACTTTCCTATTTGAAGCAGGAGCACCAAGTGCTGCTGGTCCTGGATTAGTATTTATTTCACTTCCTGTTGTATTCTCTGATTGGGGAATTTTAGGACAAGTTATAGCAATTTCATTTTTTGTAGCACTTGTTTTTGCAGGTATTACATCAGCTGTTTCTATGATTGAACCGTCATTATTATTCTTTATTGAAAGATATAATATGACTAGACAAAAAGCAACTATTTTATGTGGTTCAATATTCTATTTTGCTGGAATTATTGCATTATTATCTATGTCAGATGAATTTGGCCCTGCTTTAACATTTGCTGGGAAAAATACTTTTGATTGGATGGACTTTATTACTTCATCAATTATGATGCCATTAGCTGCAATATTAACTTGTGTATTTATTGGTTTTTATGTTGATAAAGATCTTTTACGAGATAAGTTCACAAAACATACATCAGTATTAGTATTTGACGCTTGGTATATATTAGTTAAATATATTGTACCTTTCGCAATTACTATTTTATTTTTAAACAAATTAGGTTTTATATCTTAATTAAAAAGAAGAAGATTTTCTTCTTCTTTTATAATAAAAACTTTTTTTTAAATTCTTCTAATAATTCTTCTTCCCTTGTAAAATTATATTTCTGAATATATTCTTCAATATTTTTATCTTTTTTAATTAAT
>JABSON010000095.1 GCA_013215915.1 Campylobacteraceae bacterium
ATCAAAATATTGATAAAAAGTTAAACTTCCTTTTTTTCTATTAAGTTTTTCGTCTAATAAACATAAATTTGGAAAAGAGCTAATAGGTATTCCTATTTCGTTAGAAATTTCTTTAAGTTTGTCTACTGGAATAATATGCTCAATATCATAATTTATACTTGATATTTCTTCATATGCACTCATTGAATGACTATATAAATATTTATAAAATAATATTGAACTATCTTTAAGATTAATCCTGATTTTTTCTCTTTTTAACATATCTTCATCAAACCATTCTTGAAATAAACTTTCCCAAGTTGCTTTTTTTATTTTATTTTCATATTTTTCTGAAGAAATTAAATTAAATGCTTTACTATCTCCTGAACCTCTCCAATATCCTTTAAGAATATCAAATAAGTAGTGATAAGTTAAGTTACTATACAATTTATCTTTTACATCACTCCATGATTCTTTTTCACTCAAGTCTGAATTATAATGACTATGAAATACCTTTCCAATCATTGAAACAATTTGAAGTTCAGAATGTACGATAGAAATTTTTTTTCTTTTGTTCATTTTAAGTGTAATATGACCTTTTAAACTATTAAAAACAAATTCAACTGAATTTATAATAGCATCTTCAAATTCCTTAATATCATATAATTTAAGCTTTAAAGGTATTTTATCCATCTCATTGAATTGTAATCCTAAACAGATATTCATAATATTAAAACCAATTGAATCTTCTTGTACTGCCTTTGAGGTACTATTAAATAAGTATTCAAATTTATTACATAAATATTTACCAAAACCAAATAAATATTCAAATGTTGTGAATTGTGTAGTATAAAATTTAGGTGAACTCTCATAGTTCTCTACTTCATATCCTTCTTCTAGAAGTAAATCATATTTACTTTTTATCCCATCTATAATTAACCTATTCGAAATAGTAAAATTATTATATGTTATCCAAGTTGCTGCATATATTTGATATTTACTAAGTTGAGTACCTTTTGAATTTAACCTTTCAAAAATTAATGGTAAGTTACTTTGATCTCCAGTATAAATAAGGATTGGTATTTTAAATTGATTAATATTTGATTCATCTTTAATGTTTTTTAAAAATGGAATAAATAATTTAATTAATATTTGAGTCTTTGATTTATCTAAATCGAGGTTAAACAGTTCATCTATGTGGCTACATAAATCAAATGAACTAAATCCTTTACTTTCGTCAAATCCTATTAGGGATACAATCCACTTAACAATTTCTTCAGATAACATTTCTTTTGTAACTTCATTATCTATAGTTACAAGTTCTGTATATATTTTATGAATTAATTCTACTGGTAAATTAGCTTCATCAAAAAATTGTGTAGGTGATTTAATATATTGATTTAATGCAGTTGATCTTTGAAGACCATCTATTAAATTATAAATAGTATTGTCATTATTATCATGTGAAGATTTATACAAGAGAACTGCACCTACAGGAAATCCATTTTTAATGGAATCAATAAATGTTTTTTGTTGTTTTTTATTCCAAACTAATGTTCTCTGGAACTTTGGTATAACTATTTTCTTCTTCTTTGTAGGAATATCACTTAATGCACCTATTATATCTTCAATTGTCCAATTTTCAGTATCTGTATGATTTACTGCCATTTTAATCCTTTATTTTAAGTAGTAATATTTATATTGACATAACGCATGAAGTGAGGGACGAAGGCGATTTAACGACTTGATTATTTGTTCTTTTAAATATCTAAATTCGACACATAAAAGCTCGAACAATCGCCGTTGTAGCCTCATTCCTCCTCCTCTGTTTTGTTATGTTTCTCTATCAATTAAATTTGTAAATTTATTTATTTACATTATCTTTAGTTTTAGAGTTTGGTTTTGCTTTTACATATTTCTCACCATTAATCTCGGTTGTAGTATGGTTTGGATGTTTGCCAGCTTCAACTTCTTTTACCAATTTATTTCTTGGTATATTTTTTTCTCTACCTGGAATGGTATATGTATCATTGCCACCTTTGGCACCATCATGATTACCATTTATTTTATTTGCCATTTTGTCCTCCTGTGAACATAACGTCTGTATTGAGGAACAAAGTAAGTAACGGCCAACTCCCATTAAATTGTAAGCATCTCTTGCGAACAATTTAACCTAAAAGTTTTCTCATATACTACTTCGTTTGCCTCCTATTTCTTGTTATGTGTGGAACTTTCAATTGCAAATTGAAAGTCCTGCTGTCTTCACTAAAAAACTTCACTTTAATATGAAGCTTGTAAAAGTATTATAATTGTTGATGTCAAAGACATCAACAATCAGAATATGTTAACTTTTTCATAATCATTGTTAAGAATCTATCATTTAGCTTAGGCACATAACTATTTATTAGTAGCACATAATATATGAATTAGCCTTAATAATAACTATTATCATGCACTTTTAATGTTAGATTCCTAATGTTATATAATCCCATAGATTAGGTGTTTTGATGAAATATTAAAAGATATGAAACTTTTTTTAATTAATTTAATAATTTATACAAAAAAATAAATGTTAGATTCGGTCTGTATACCTATGTAAATCATATATTGTGTACTACTAATTGTTGATTTTTGGCTTACTCTAACATTATGTTAGTTTCAAGATATGATTTCTAATACATTATACTCAGTAGTTCTATTTTCTGTTTTTTAACGTATAGTTTTCAAAATTCAGAAGA
The DNA here is from genome assembly GCA_013215915.1 of Campylobacteraceae bacterium. Lineage (GTDB taxonomy): Bacteria > Campylobacterota > Campylobacteria > Campylobacterales > Arcobacteraceae > NORP36. The sequence continues at coordinate 2,718 of JABSON010000095.1, forward strand.
TATTATATCTATTTAATTACTTACTGAATTTAGTGTTTTGTACAAGTAATTATTAGCGATATTTACTGTTCATTAACTGTTCCCAAAAAACGTGATTTTTCATAAAATTACCGTCCATACAGTAGGGCCTGACTTAACACGTCTTACCGCTGTGCCTAAGCTCTTAAAGTACCATTTTATTGTAGCTAAAGACTTTGAATAATTAAATTGTTCCCAAATTAACTCAAATTCTCACTTGAAAATAAGCTATTTTTTACTATTAAATAGGTTAAACATGAGACTAAACTAATACCAATTGAATTAACTACCCTTACATAATATGTTAATGAATCTTTACTTACTTTCTAAATATAAAACATAGTTTTTATTTTATAATTGACTTAATTGAATCTTTATATTCTTATTAATCATTTACTATCCATACTTAGCTCTGTCATTATAGAAATATCTATTCTTTAAACTTAATGGATAAATTAAGATTTAATTCAAATATCTAACATTTACAAAAAATATAATTATTAGTTCTAAAGTGTAATTTTATCTTTTTAAAAGTTTTAATTTAGCATCTTCATATTCTTTGATGAATCTTGAAACTGTGGATTCTATTGATTCAATTTCTTTTGTAAACTCAATAGAAGGTCCAGCACACCATATAGTTTTATAAGTAGCAGAGAAGGCTGCTTTTTCTATTGTTTTCATTCCTTTATAATAAGTTAGCATTTTAATATATTTTTTTAATTGTTTATTTTTAATTAATAATCTCTCAAGAAAATTCAATTCGGTTCCAAGTTCTTTTTGGTAGGGTGTATTAATAACAGTGCAGGGCGTTCCTGATATTTTTGATGTCAAAACAATATCTTCAGCACCATATTGAATAATTGCTTCTTTATATTTTTGATTAACAGCTGATTCATCAGTGGAAATAAAAGGACTTCCTATTGAACATCCTTCTGCTCCTAAACTAATCATAGAAAGTATTCCTGAACCAGTACCTATCCCACCTGCTGCAATAATAGGAATTTTAATATGCTGTTTTAATAAAGGTATTAGAACAGAAGAAGGTATATTCCCTCTATGTCCTCCAGCTCCTGAATTTACGGCAATAACAGCATCAGCTCCTAAAAGTTCTACTTTTTTTGCATAATTTAAATCAGTTACATCACAAATGATACGAACTCCTTTTGGAGATAATTTATTTATAATATCTTTTGGACTTCCTAAAGAAGTAATTACAAAAGCAGGAGGGTGTTTTTCTAAAAGTAGAAGATGTTCTTTCAAGAAAACATTAGATTGACTAACAATGAGATTAATTCCATATGCCCCTTTACAATTCTTTTGTAAATTAATAAGCGCATTTTCAAAATCATTAGGTGTTCTAAAATTTAGAGAAGGGATACATCCCATTATTCCTGCTTCTGATGCTTTGATAAGCATTTCTGTATTTGAAACAAGAAACATAGGCGCTAGAATTATGGGGAACTTTATTCCAAAAGTATTAGTTAACCATGTATTCATTTTAAACCTTTACTATTATTGTTTAATATATAAGTTATTTGAATTAATATAAAGTCAATTATAACACGTTAATTTAGTTAATAAAATAAAATAGTTTTATTGATTTAATCTTTTTTCTTTAAGAGTACGTACAACAATGTAGCTAATTAAATAATGAGGAGAATGGAGTGGTAGCCTAAATTCATACTCTTAATAAAGAAATTAATTTTTATTAAATTGGCTTTGATACAGAAACGTAATATTCTAAAAGTCAAAATTTATCATGAAAACCTAAGAAAAATAGAACTAAAAAAGTTCTATAAAAGAAGAAGATCATAATCTATATAGAAAATTATGAATTAATAAATGCTGACACAAAATGTTGAACAGTCCAAAAAAACAAAAGAAGAGTACTAATTTAAGTACTCTTCTTTGTCTCTAATTTAGGATGATCCTAATTTAAAACGCAAGAATACATACTTAAGATTTAAATCTTATTTATTTCTATTTTCATTCCTATCTTATGTATTCATATAATGACTATACCTAAGAGCATAAGTAATGTGAAATAGTTAATAACTCTATATTACTTTCATAAAATCCTATATTAATAAGGTAATTGGAATTTTTATTTTCAAATTTATTAGCCAAGTTGTATTATACAATTAAAATAATGATTGAAATAACAAAGTAAAGCGTTAATTTCATAGTCATTCTTCTGAACAAAGAGTAGTGCTTTTAGTAAAAACTACTATTTAAAATTAATAACAGCTTTTCTAATTTGTGCAATTAATTCACATACTAAATATGAAATAAAACTTCCTAACATTGTCCCTATAGTACACCATGTTGTAACTGTAAAACTATTTTTATATATAAAACTTATTCTATATCCATCTTGTATAAAATTAGTAAAAGCTCCAAGATAATAAAATTCAATTCCTATAAAAGTAAATGATATTGAATACAAAAACATAAACAGTGGTCTATCTACTTTATTTTTTTGAATACTTTCAATATTATATTCTTTAGAACAATTCTTTAATATATTCCAGCTACATAAGTATGCTTTTCCATAAAAATATAACATCATAAAAAATATAGCTATACCTAAAAAAATGCTGTAAGTATAAATAAATTTTACTTTATACTCTAGTCCTCTTGTTGAAGCAAGTTCAGAGGCTCTTTGAATATTATTAAAATATTCTAATAACAAATCTGAAAATGAAAACAAAAAGTCATTACTAATTATCATTTCTTCTGAAACAAAAAACAAAGGTATTAGCATAAAAAAAATACTTACTATTACAAACTTCTTTTGAAAAAAAACACCTGATTTTAATGTTCCTTTATTAATACTATATTCTTTCATTATTATTTTCCCCATGAATTAATTCTATTTTTCTTATTACTTTAAATTTTCAACTTAATGTTATTCCATAAATCAAAAGTATAACGAATATTGGTAAATAAATTAAATAAGCAAATATATAAGATCGCCTTTTTCTTCCTGTTCTTCTTATATCATACTCCACTAATAATATTACATAAATAATAAAACTTATTGGTAACAATATTCTTGTAAATATATTTGAAATCTCTGATATTATACTTTGAGAAATATTAAAATGAAAAATATCAAGTAACAAGGGAAAAATAAATACAGAAAAGGGAATTAATAAAAATAATAAGTTTTTTTTCATTTTATTTATCCTTTTAAAATTAATATTTTGTCTTCATTTTTATTAATTTTAACCTTTAAATAAACTACACTAGTTATTAACACTAATAATGAAAATAATCCAAGAAACGAGGCATTTGAATCCGATACATTTGATGGGTTTGAAAAATTATATACGAGGGTAAAACTTATAATTAAAAAACTAGCTATTAAAAAATATAAAAAGGAGAAAATACTTTTTATTTTAAAAATATTTTTTTTTGTATAAAAAAACATTGAGGATAAAGATAATGAAAAACAAAGAAGAAATGCCGAGCTTTGTAATGAATAAACTTGATAATCAGGAGAAGCATATAATGACATTAAAACAAAGAAAAATTGAAAAAGTATAAATATATTTAAAACTATAATATTTAATATTTTAAAATCTTTTCTTTCTTTTTTATTTTCAACATGAATTATAAAAATAAAACAAGAACTTACTAAGGATATTAAAGAAGCTATTGTCATATTAATATCTACTGCATATATAAAGTATAAACTTAAATATAAACTAGCTAATAAAATTAAAAAACTATATTTTTGTATTGTTATCATAATATTTCTCCATATCTATTGTTTTTATATTGCACTTTGAACAAATGCCCTTTTTTAGCTTTGAATAATCATAGGTTTCTTTACATTTTGGGCATTTACTATATATTTCTTTTTTTATAAATTTACTAATAATAATCAGAAACAAACCAAATAAAAGGCATATACTAGTATTAAGAAAAGTTGATATTATTATCCCCCCTTTACCTAGATATATATCGACATCTATCAAAAGTAAAAAACCTAAAAAAATTGTAATAAGTCCGGAGGACATTAAATATTGTTTCACAATTAAGGACCACTAATAAATGAGTTAATGCCATTGAAAGCTGTCCCCACATTTCCATTTGGACTATTCCCTCCAAATGCACCATCAAATATTTCAAGTGCGCCAATTGTTGCACTTGGATTATTAGTTGAGTATATCCCGACAGTATCAATAACTCCAACGGCTAAAGGTGAAGTAAATGCAAGAGAAACTGCAATTACTCCTCTAAATGCTGGATGAGAATTACCATATGCTCTCACAATATCACCTCCTGTTTTTTCTTTTTTATCCCATAATTGACCAAAAGATTTAGATAAACCGATAGATATTCTATCAAATCCAGTTTTAGGTTCTTCATCCTTAAGCTCATGAGAAGTATATATAATTTCAATTAAACCTAGGTCTATACTATTTCCACTATCCCGATCATTATCACTCCTACTACCGTTCTTATCATCAGATTGCTTATCATTTTGATTTCCTGAAGGATAATCTCTATCATCAAAACCTCCATCTTCAAAGTCATATCCTGATGGGTCTATATATCTTAAGGGGTTATTTCTTACATATGAATATATATTAAAATCTTGTGTATCAAATTGCATCATAGGTAAAGTTTATTGTATTAAGATTTTCAAGTTCTGAATTTATATTTTCTAATTCTTTTGGTATCTCACTTACATTCTTTCTTACAAATTCTTTTATTTATACTTAAAGAGTAAAAATTTATCTCTTGATTTAATTCTCTCATTGAAGAAACTAAATATTCTAACATTCGTGTATATTTATAAGAAGTATAGTTTATATCATCACCTGGATATGATAATCTATTAATTTCATTTTCATCAAATCCAGCATGTTCAAAAATATTTTTTAAATTCCTTAAAAAATATTACCTTGGCCCAAAACTAAATTGCCTTGCAGTTGCAGTATATCTTCTTTGAAATTAGCTTAATTTAATTTCTGATATTTCATAATAAAGATTATCAATATTATTATTAATTTAAACTTAATTTAATGAATTCTTATGTAATAATTTGCAAATTAAAGGATAACTATAGCAAAAGGATTTTTCGTACTAGTTACACTTTTTATTTGTATAAACTTAGGAATAATAATTTTTAAGAAGGATAATCAAATAGAAAAAACAGAAGATATATCGTATAAAAAATCAAATGGAGAAATTCAAAAAATTAAAGAAGGTACGCCTGTTGATTTATTAAAAAATGCAGATCTCCAAGAGTATTACGAATCTAATAAAAGTCACTTCAAGACGGAAAGTGGAACTGCAGGAATTCTTGCAGGAAATGTTCCTAAATCTTTAGTGAAAAAAGGAGCTAATTTAAGAAGTTTTATCTCCAAAGATAAAGCCCTGAATAAACCCAATGATTCCAGAGATAATAGCAACGATGGCAACTCCAATGATGAAGTTAAGAATAAAGTTAAACATACTGATTCTTTAAATAATGAAGATAATAGCAGTATATCAGAAAATACAAATGATTTAAACAGTAATACAAATAAACTAGACAATATGTCATCTCCAGATGGGGCAATCAAGAATTGGATGGAAAAAAGAATGTCAGCAATAGGCGATATCTGGAGCGGCCATGGAGGGAAATTGAGTAAATTTGTTTAGACTGCAACAGTAATGGCATTGGGAATGTCTTCTGAAATGTTAGGAAATGCATTAGATTCAATAGACCCATCAAAGTTAGAATTTTGTCAACAATTAGGATCAGGAAGTGATGTTTTTCAAAAAGAAATAGGGCCATACACTAGCTACAATCCTTTTCCTGAGTTGTCACTTACTAATACCTTATCAGCGATACAAAAGGATCAACAATCAGGAGGATTCGCACAATACCTAAATCAGCAAATAAGCACCATGGCACAAAATAAAATAAAAGAAGATAAAATAAAAATAACACTTGAAAGAAAAGAAGAAATAAAAAATATCAAAAAAGATATTAATATCCTTATTTCTGAAGCTGACAACTTAGTTGAAAAATACAATTTTGATAAAACTGTGAAAGAAGAAAAATAGATAAAAAAAAGTAATTCATATGAGCATATATTTTCATAAGTGAGTCTCCCCTTCAATTTAGAAGGGTAACACTAATCCTAAAATTATGATGATAAGTTGCTTTGTAAATTATTAAAAAAATATCTCATTTGAATTTTATACTCAAGAATTTTTCGTGGTCTATTTTTTTAACGATTTTGAATATGTACTATTTCAGTTTAGTTTGATTATTACAACAAGTAATACATAAGTAACTAGTAGTGAAGGATATTTTGAATATTTATATCTATCAAAAAGACAAGCAAATGTATACGTGCAAATATTTTTTTGTATTCAAAATCAAACAACCATTACTGTTGAGAATGACAGAAAGAAACACCTACCTAAGCAATCTTTACATCACTTATTAAGGAATTATGAAGAAAAAGTAACAAAGGCATAAAGAAGAATTGTTTTCTTTAAAACACGCTATTAATGACACTTGATTTGAGTATTTTTTTAATATATCTAAAACAGTATCAAAATCTTTAGATTTTCAATAATAGCAGCTTAATCCATTAAAACTAATTTTTTCTATCTCCACTTTTGTGAAGTTTTCCACTTATCCCTAAATTCTTAATGGAATCAACGTGCTGTTCTAGTTTCTTTACCTACTACAAATAACTACACCTACAACAAAAATCAAGTAATAGTAAGATAATACTATTTCTATTTATAGGTATTTAATATTATTATATTAATGCGAGGAGTAACGTGTAATAGCTATATCCTTGTTCTTTGGAGATAAATGTATCTTAATACTTAATTATCTAGGTAAAAAGAGATTATATCCCTTAAAGAACAATATTAATATATAAAATAAATATTGATAATAGTACTTTAAAAGGATGATTTATAAATACACTTTTAATATTTATTACTTAATTTTTTGATGAGATTTTTACTTAAGAGTATTTATGAATTCTCTTATTCCTTCATT
>JABSON010000096.1 GCA_013215915.1 Campylobacteraceae bacterium
TGCAAAATCATCAATAGTAATTATAAGGTCATATTCTTGGTTTTTTAATTGAACTGTATATAGTTTTTTTAAACTCTCAAAATATTCTTTTGAATTAATTCTTTTGGCATCCATATATAAAATATTTACATCAATATTTGCATCTTTATATAAAACTTCTTCAATTCCTTTTAGAATATTATCGCTTAGAGCATAACCTTTATGATAAGAATTTAGAATTAGTATTGAAGTATTTGCATGTGAATTATTTAAAAATATAACAAAAAGAAAGATGATTTTCAATAAAGTTTTCGTGAGTTTTCCTCTTAGTGATTTTTTTGTATTATACAAAAGAATCACTAAGAAAGTAATTTAAATTAATTTTACTTAATTTAAATATTTTTATTTAAGTCTAATATAAACCAAGTAATTTCCACCATAATAAACCAATTACTACAAATATACATTGATTTAATAAGTTAATAATGAATCCGGCTTTCCACCACTCACCTGTAGTTAAATATCCTGAACCAAATAAAATTGGCCCTCTTGCATGTGAATATTGAGTTAAAGAACAATATAAACTTGAAGAAAAACCTAACATTAAAGCTAAAGGATAAACAGGAATTCCAAGTTTTACTCCCACTCCAATAAATACAGCATATAAAGCAGCAACTTGAGCTGTTCCACTTGCAAAGAAATAGTGAATATAAGTATAAATTGCATTTAAAATAATTAAAATAATAATCCAGTTCCAATCTGCAATAAATGATAATTCTTCACCAATTAAGTTTCCGAAATATTTTGTAAATCCTAATTTATTTAAGAATCCTGCCATCATTAGAAGTGCAGAGAACCAAATTAATGTATCCCAAGCTGCTTTTTCTCCTTTAATATCATCCCATGTTAAAACTCCAGATACTAAAAGTGCAGATAAACCAACTAATGCAGTTGTAGTAGAATGAATTCCTAATTGTTTACCAAAAATCCACATAATTAATAAACCAATAAAAGTAACTCCCATAATAATTTCATCACGAGAAACTTTACCCATTTTTTCTAACTCTTTTTCAGCGAATACTCTAGCTTCTGGAGTTTTTTTAATTTCTGGTTTCATAATTATATATAATACAAAAGGAACTAATATTAAAGAAACTAAAGCAGGTCCAATAGCTGCCATAAACCAAGAACCCCAAGTTAAATCAACACCAAAACCAGACGCTAGTTTTAGAATTAATGGGTTTGCAGCATATGCTGTAACAAACATGGCTGCTGTAATATCATTTACATTACCAATACTTGCAATTAAAAATGATCCCATTTTTTTACGACTAGGATCACCTGGTTTTGAATCAAAACTAAGTGCAAGAGAAGAAGCAATTGGATAAATTACACCACCACATCTTGCAGTATTACTAGGTGTTGCTGGTGCTAAAATTAAATCGGCAATTGATAAACCATATGCAAGTCCTAACGTTCGCTGACCCATATATTTAACCATTAACAGTGCAACTCTTTTTCCAAATCCAGTTTTTATAAAACCTTTTGCAATAAAGAATGCAACTACAATTAACCAAATTAAGTAAGAATCAAATCCACTTAAAGCATCCATAATCGCTTCTTTTGAAGTAGTTCCCCCAGCTGCATTAAATAATGCAAATGCTGCAATTCCTACAAGTCCAACAGCTCCAATAGGCATTACGTTTAAAACAATCCCCATAATAGTTGATAAAAATATAATTAAAGTGTGCCATTGATTTATTTCAATATCAGCTGGTTTTAAAAACCAAAGAATAGTTGCAACTATTACTAATCCTACTAATCTATTAATTTTGACATTCGAAGTATTTGTACTCATGTCAGGTCCTTTTATTTAAGATAAGTAATTTTATAACTATACACATAATATTAAACTTAATTGATAATAAATATTTATAAATATTTTGTAAGTTTAAATTTAGATATAAAAGAGTCATAAAAAAAGGTCAAAACATAAGTTTTGACCTTTTTTTAATTTATCTTTTATTTAAATAACTATTCCAGCTAAAATAAATCCAAAGAAAACACTAAGTGAAATACAAAGTACTCCTGGAATCATAAAAGGATGGTTAAATACATATTTACCAATTCTTGTAGATCCGGTATCATCCATTTCTACTGCTGCTAATAAAGTTGGATATGTTGGTAATACAAATAATGCTGAAACTGCTGCAAATGATGCAATTGCAGTTACTGGATCAACACCTAATGAAAATGCTGCTGGCAGTAGAGCTTTTGTTGTTGCACCTTGTGAGTACAATAACATACTTGCAAAGAATAATGTTACAGATAACATCCAAGGATATTTACCTAATAATTCTCCTGCAAATCCTTTTATTTCAACTAAATGAGCTTCTACAAAAGTTGTTCCTAACCAAGCAACTCCAAGTACACAAATACAAGCACTCATTCCTGATTGAAATGTAGATGAATTAATTATTTTAGCTGTATCAATTTTTGTAAAAAATGTAATAGCTGCTGCACAAGTTAACATAAATACCATAATCGCAGCATTTCTTGGTAAAGAGGGATCAACTATAATTGCTACTTTTTTTGAAATCAATGTTGCATAAGTAACTACTGAAAAAATTGTAAGAATAAAAATTGCAACAGATAATTTTGCACCTGCTTTGATTTCTACATTTTTTTTACCTCTTGTTTTAACTAAACCTTTAGCTAATCTATCTTGATAAACTTCATCATCAACTAAATCTTTTCCAAGATAATTACTTACAAAAGCTGTAATCATTGTGGCTGCAAAAGTAGTAGGAATACAAATAGCTAATAATTCAATATAACCTACACCTAAAGGTTCAATAATTCCACTCATAAAGACAACGGCTGCTGAAATAGGAGAAGCGGTAATTGCAATTTGAGAAGCTACTACTGCTACACCTAAAGGTCTTGATGGTCTAATTCCTTGTTCTTTTGCTACTTCTGCAATAACAGGAAGAGTTGAATATGCTGTATGACCTGTTCCTGCTAATAAAGTCATAAAATAAGTAACAGTAGGAGCTAAATAAGTTATTTGTTTTGGATTTTTTCTTAAGATCTTTTCTGCCACTGTAACCATATAGTCTAAACCACCAGCAGTTTGCATAGCAGCAACTGCTGCTATAACTGCCATAATAATTAAAATAACATCAATTGGAATACTTCCAGGAGTCATTCCTAAACCTAAAGTTAATACAAGTACACCCAATCCACCTGCAAAACCAATTCCTATCCCACCCATTCTTGCACCTAAAAGAATAGCACCTAATACAACAATAATTTCTAAACCTAACATAACAATTCCTTATACTATTTTCTGAATACTAAAACCTAAAAGAGTAACAATATCTTTGTTATTCTTTTTTGAATAATAATTTATACTTTACAAACCATTCTTGGTTTAATCATATTCTCTGGTCTAATTAGCTCATTTAATTCATCTATTGTTAATAGTTTTTTTTCTAAAACAATATCATAAACAGATCTTCCAGTTTCAAGAGCTTCTTTTGCAACCATTGTCGCATTCTCATAACCAATAGTTGGATTAAGTGCTGTAACTAATCCAATACTATTTTTAACTAATTCTTCACAATGATCTTTATTTGCTGTAATTCCATTCACACATTTGTAAGCTAAAGTTTCAAATGCATTTTTCATCATATTAATTGAGTTAAATAAGTTATATGCAATTACAGGTTCAAATACATTTAATTGTAATTGTCCACCTTCACTAGCAAGTGTAACAGTTAAATCTGCACCAATTACTTGAAAAGCAACTTGATTTACAACTTCAGGAATTACAGGATTTACTTTTCCTGGCATAATTGAAGAACCAGGTTGTACTGCTGGTAAATTGATTTCATTAAATCCAGCACGAGGACCAGAACTTAATAATCTTAAGTCATTACAAATTTTAGACATTTTTGTAGCAACTCTTTTGAATACTCCTGAAATTTGGACATAAGCTCCTGTATCTTGTGTTGCCTCTACTAAATCTTTAGCAGTTACAAAAGGTCTACCTGTTACTTCTTGAAGTTTTTTCTCCACTAGACAAGAATAATCAGGATGAGAATTAATTCCCGTTCCAATAGCAGTAGCTCCCAAATTCATTTCTCTTAATAATTGTTGAGATTCCATTAATCTTTGAATATCATCTTCAATCATAGTTACATAAGTATGAAATTCTTGGCCCAATGTCATAGGAACTGCATCTTGTAATTGAGTTCTTCCCATTTTAATTACATGTCTAAATTCTTCACTCTTAATTGCAAAACTATTTTTTAATACTTTTAAAGATTCAATTAATTCGTAAATTTTTTCAAATAATGCGATTCTTAAAGCAGTAGGATAAGAATCATTTGTAGATTGAGAAAGATTAACATCATTATTTGGATGTAAATATTGATAATCACCTTTTTTATGTCCTAAGATTTCTAAACCTCTATTCGCAATAACTTCATTTGCATTCATATTAACAGAAGTTCCAGCTCCTCCTTGAATCATATCAACAACAAATTCTTTATGTAATTTTCCTTCAATGATTTCATCACAAGCATTACAAATAGCATTTTTTTTATCTTCTTCTAATAAATCTAAATCATAATTAGCTAAAGCAACAGCTTTTTTTACTTTTGCTAAAGAAATAATAAATGTTGGGAATTTTGATAAACTAACGCCTGTAATATTAAAGTTTTCTAATGCTCTTAAACTTTGAACACCATAATATACATCTTTTGGTATTTCTCTTTCTCCAATTAAATCGTGTTCCATTCTTTTTGTCATGTTTTTGCCTTTTTTAAATTTATTTACAGTGAGTGTTTATAAATCATTCTATTGACATAATACAATTAAACAATAATTTATTAAGGAAATAATATAACTATGGAATGACTTTAGAATGACATATATAGAAGTTTAATTAGAAAATAATTCTCTTTTGTAAAATATACTTAATTATAAAGAATATTATATTATTAATTATATAATCAAAGATTAGTTTATGTATTAAGAATTTTATATAAAAAAAGGTAGAACAGATGTCCTACCTTTTTTAATTAGTTTTTTTATTTTTTTATAAAAGTGAATTAATTTTATCAATAAAAGCTTGTTTAGAAGATGCACCAACCATTTGATCAACAACTTCACCATCTTTCATAAATAAAATAGTAGGAATTGATCTAACACCATATTTAACTGCTAAATCTTGTTCTTCATCTGTATTAACTTTACAAATATTAGCTTTTCCTTCAAATTCTTCAGCTAATTCTTCAATTACTGGAGCAATCATTCTACAAGGTCCACACCAAGGTGCCCAAAAGTCAACTAAAGAAACACCTTCTTTAGTAGTTTCTTCAAAATTTGTATTCGTTAATTCAACATATTTTCCCATTCTCTTTCCTTTTTTTATAATTTTATAAATTATACGTTTTTAAAGCTTAAAGAAAGTTATTTTATATTTTTATCACTAATTATATATAAATAGTTTTTTAGATAGAATATAAGACTTAAAAATTATAATGGATGACAATATGGATATTAGAAAAGAGTATTTAGAGTTTTTTAAAAACAAAGGACATGAGGTTATTTCTTCGATGCCTTTAGTGCCAGATGATCCCTCATTAATGTTTGTTAATGCTGGAATGGTTCAATTTAAAGATATTTTTACAGGTGCAGTACCAAGACCTTCAAACCCAAGAGCAACAACTTCGCAGTTATGTTTACGTGCTGGTGGAAAACACAATGACTTAGAGAATGTAGGTTATACAGCTAGACACCATACTCTTTTTGAAATGTTAGGTAACTTCTCATTTGGAGATTATTTTAAAAAAGATGCAATTTCTTATGCTTGGGAATTTATTACTGTTAATTTAGAACTTCCTGTTAGTAAATTATGGGTAACAGTTCATGATAGTGATGATGAAGCTTACGAATTATGGAAAGAACATATATCAGAAGATAGAATCATTAGATTTGGAGATAAAGATAATTTCTGGTCTATGGGAGATACTGGTGCCTGTGGTCCCTGTTCTGAAATATTCTATGATCAAGGTGAAGAAAACTTTTCTGGACCTGAAGATAAAATGGGTGGAGAGGGTGATAGATTCTTAGAAATCTGGAACTTAGTATTTATGCAATATGATAGATCTTCTGATGGTGTTTTAAACCCTTTACCAAAACCTTCAATTGATACAGGTATGGGATTAGAACGAGTTATTGCAATTAAAGAAGGTGTTCTTAATAATTATGATTCATCAACTTTTACACCAATTATTTCAAAAATTGAAGAGATTACAAATAAAAAAACTACTCCTTCAACTATTGCTTCATATAGAGTAATTGCTGATCACTTAAGAGCATCTGCTTTTATGTTATCTCAAGGTATTTTATTTGATAAAGAAGGTCGTGGTTATGTTTTAAGAAGAATCTTAAGACGAGCTGTTAGACATGGTTATTTATTAGGTTTAAGAAAACCTTATATGGCAGGAATACTAGATACTTTATGTGATTCTCTGTCTCATGTTTATCCTGATTTAAAAGAAAAATCAGATTTCATAAAAGAACAATTAACTCTTGAAGAAGCTAGATTCTTTAAAACTATTGATTCTGGAATGACTTTATTTAATGAAGAGCTAAAAATTACAGAAGAAGTATTCTCTGGTTCTGTTTCATTTAAACTATATGATACTTATGGTTTTCCATTAGACTTAACTCAAGATATGCTAAGAGATGCTAATAAAACTGTTGACTTAGATAAATTTAATGAATTAATGGCTGCTCAAAAAGCTAAAGCTAAAGCTGCTTGGAAAGGTAGTGGAGATGCTGCAACTTCTGGAGATTTCAAAACTTTATTAGAAGAACATGGAATTAATACTTTCGTAGGTTATGATAGAACTTCTCATAAAACTAAGATTTTAGCACTTTTAGATGAAAACTTCAAAAAAATTGATGTTTTAAAAGAGAATAAAACTGGTTATGTTTTATTAGAAGAAACTCCTTTTTATGCAACTTCTGGTGGCCAAGATGGTGATATAGGAGCTTTAGAAGATGATGAGCATATCGCTATTATTGAAGATACTTCAAAATATTTTGGACTAAATATTTCTAAAATAAAAGTTGCTAATTCATCTATTTCTGTGGGTGAAAAGGTAACTGCTGTTGTAGTAAATAGATATGAAGTTTCAAAACATCACTCAGCTACACATTTACTTCAAAGTGCTTTAAAAATGGTTCTAGGTGAAACAGTTTCACAAGCTGGATCATTAAATGATGCTACAAGATTAAGATTTGACTTTACTTATCCTAAAGCTATGAGCACAGCTCAATTAGAAGAAGTTGAAGATTTAGTTAACTCTATGATTGCGCGTGGAATTAAAGGTGATGTTAAAGAATTACCAATTGAAGAAGCTAAAAAACAAGGTGCAATTGCTATGTTTGGTGAAAAATATGGTGATACTGTAAGAGTTGTATCTTTTGATGATGTTTCTGTTGAATTCTGTGGTGGAACTCATGTTAACAGTTCTGCTGATATTGGTTCATTTTATATTGTAAAAGAATCTGGTGTATCTGCAGGTGTTAGACGAATCGAAGCTGTATGTTCTTTATCTGCAATTAAATATGCAAAAAATATTATGAATAAAATGTTAGAAGTTCAAAAAGAAGTTAAAAATATTGATGCCCTTCAAGGTATTAATAAATTAAAAGAACAAGTTAAAACATTAAAAAATGAATTATCTGAGGCTCAAAGTGCAAATGTAAGCCCTATTTATGAAGAAATGATAGGTGATACTAAAGTTGTAGTTGATATTGTTAAATCAGGTGATATTAAAAAAATTGTTGATGATTTAAAAAATGCTAATGAAAAACTAGTTGTTCTTTTAATTCAATCAAAAGGTGAAAAAGTAATGTTAGTTGCTGGTAGTAAAAATACATCACTTAAAGCTGGAAACTGGATTAAAGAAATTGCACCAATCGTTGGCGGTGGCGGTGGTGGTCGACCTGACTTCGCACAAGCTGGTGGAAAAGATATAACTAAAATGGAAGATGCTAAAGCTGCAGCTTTAGCTTATGCAAAAGAAAATATTTAAGAATGTCTGAATTTTTTAATATTTTTTCTACAGAAATTATATTTTTGCATGTAATTTCTGCTGTTATATGGTTAGGAGGAATGATAGTTGTAAGATATGCTATTCATTTCTCAATGATGAATATAGAAAACCCTAGAATAAAACTTGAGAGAATCTTAGAAAACCTTCATAGATTCTTTCAAATGGTTATTCCAGCTATTTGTATGCTACTACTTACTGCTATTATTATGATAATTGCTTTAGGTTTTAAAGGTACATCTTTATATTCTATGATTATCTCAAAAGAAATCATTTGGTTTATAATGACAGGTATTTTTGTATTTATTTATGTTAAAAGAAATAAGGCACAAAAAGCCTATGAATTAGGAGATATGATATCTACTAAAAATCATTTAGCTGTAATAGCTAAATATTTAATTCCTATTAACATTATTTTAGGACTTGTTGCTCTTTATCTTGGAGTTATTTTAAGAGGTTTATAAAAAGTAAAGATTTTTCTTTACTTTTTCAATTAAAAGGATACAAATGAAATATTTATTTTTAATTCTTATATCTTTTTTATTTATGTCTTGTGCTTCAAAAACTAATCAAAAAAGTTTACATAATAAAAAAATAACTCAAAATTATCAATCAAAATCTAATACAAATCTTTCTAGATCACTTAATAACTTTTATAATGAATACAAAGGCGTAAGCTATAAGTATGGTGGTAATACTAAAAAAGGGTTAGATTGTTCTTCATTTGTTCAAAAAGCTTATAAACAGGCTTTAAACATACAAATTCCAAGAAGCACATATTACCAAGCAAAAATTGGAAAATATATCTCAAAAAATAGTCTTAAAATGGGAGATTTAGTATTTTTTAGACCATCTGCTAAATATAGACATGTTGGAATATATTTAGAGAATGGCAAATTCATGCATGTTTCAGCATCCAAAGGTGTCAAAATATCTTTTTTGAATAATGTTTATTGGAAAAAACATTACTGGAAAAGTAAAAGACTTCTTAAATAATATTAATCAGATAAATAGTATTCAATGCTAGATACTACTCTAACTCTTTTTATATGCTCAGTATTTTTATCTCTTGAAGAGATTGAAAATTGTCCCTGTCTTGCTTTTTTAATTTTACCTAATCTAGATGATGAATCTTTTGCAAATTTTAAAGCAACTGCTCTTGCATTTTTTGTAGATTCTTCTATCATTGAGGGTTTTACTTCAGTTAATTTAGTAAAATAGTATTCAACTTTATTTTCATATGTATTTTGAGATAAAGAAATTCCAGCTTTTCCTAAACTTGGTAGTTTTGAAATTGTCCTTCTTACTTTATCAACATTTTTTGAATACACTGTAATAGTTCTATATGCTATATATCTAAATTTAGATATTCTTTGAGAATTTGAATATCTATCTGCTAATTTATCAATTACATTAGGATTATATATAGTAATTTCATCTTTTGTAATTCCATTATCTTTTAAAAACTTTATGATTTCACTAGTATCTTTTTCAATCAAAGAGTAGATATCATTTAAATCATTAGATAAAAGTGTAAATTTAATAGGCCATAAAACTAAATCTGATTTTATATCTTTTTGAGATAAGCCTTTAACAGATACAGTTCTTTCATATTCTTTATATTTAATTGCAGCTGAGGATAAAAAATAACCTAAACTTGATAAACCTAAGAAAATAAACAAACCTAAAACTATAATTGACTTATTATTTGACTTTTTCATAAAACTCCTAACTATATTGTTTTATGATTATTATACTATTTTTTAATTATATTAATTTAATAAATATTTTGTTTTTTGAGGGATCATATAGAGATAAGTTTTCATCTATATTTATTTTATATCTTTTCATTTTTTCTTTAAAATAGTGAAAATCTTTTTCTTTTATAAAAATATTTATATCATTTTTAATTTAATTCTTTGAATATAAAATAATATTAGT
>JABSON010000097.1 GCA_013215915.1 Campylobacteraceae bacterium
AGTGACATAAATAATATAAAATATGTTTATAATATTAAAGGCTTAAGCTATAAACTTTCTGAGTCAACTTATAATGCAGAGAAAAAATTAAATGTTATTACATTTGAGCAAGATAGTTTAAAAAGTAATAATATTAAAAAAGATTTATTTTTAGTTCCAATGTCAATGGAAGATGAAGATAAAAAATATAATTTAAATAAAATAGTTAAAATTAGTATTGAAAAATCAAGACTTGTTCCTAAAACTGGACAAAAATTAGTTTGGGAAAAATATGATGATGCTTCGTTATCAGATATTGGAATAGATTTAGAATACAAAAAAGAAAATAATTCTTTAATAAGTAATATAGCTAATTTACAATGGCAAGATCAAAAGTTTTCAAAAGGTAAAAATACTAATATTAATATTTCGCAAGCAAAAAATTATTGTGAAAATCTTAATTTTGATACAAAACAAGATTGGCGTCTTCCAAATATTAAAGAATTTATTACGACTACAAGTATAGCTCATGATGCAAAATCTTTATTTACAAATAATTCATTTGATGATATATACTTCACAAATGTAAAAGGTACAGTTACATCAGAAATGTTAGTAACAGCTAGAAATAATGGTGAAGTTTTAGTTCTAGTAAAAAAAGATGAAAACCACTCAGTTAGATGTGTTAGAGACATAAATGATGGTTCTATTTATCCAAATATTTCAAGTGATAATATAATTTTACTAAAAGATAAATCTTTGTCTTTTGACCCTACTTTAAAATTAATGTATGACGAAAGACCTTATACATTAGCTGAACAAAAAGCAAAAGATAAATATCATGATATGAGTAATAAAGAAAAAGTACAAAGTGAAGGAAGATTCGGAAACTTTAAACATGCAGTTAATTATTGTCAAGACTTAGTACACGAAGGTTTTAACGACTGGAGATTAACAAATGTGAATGAATTGTTTTATTCTTATAACTCAACAGGTTATCAAACATTCCAAAATAGAGATAAGTCTATGAGTGAATATAATTTAACTTCTTCAAACTTATTAATTGATGATACAAATCATCATTGGATAGTAGGTAATTATTTTAACAGAAAAACAGTTAATGATAGAGAAATGACTAACTTTAGATGTGTAAGATCAATGGATAACAATCAAGTTGTTCAAGCAAAAGAAAAATCTAATATAGAACTTAAAGATCATAAAAGAAAGTTTATGCCTGTTGATAATAAAGTAGATATTACAATGCCTGTTAATTTTTTCAGTAAATATGTAGGAATTAACTTAATGGATAAAATAGACAATTCATCTACTTATGATAAAAAATACCAAATTCAAATGCTTAAAGACGGCGAGATTATGGCTAATAATATTTTAGTTAGTGTTAAAAAAGTAGGAGATGATCAAGAACTTAAAGATGTTGATGGATATTTTAGTGCAGTAATGATTTGGGGATTAGTACAAAAGAATAATGGAAGAGCACAATTTAAAGCAGGTGAGAAATATACAATTATTATTAATAATAGAATCGAAGATATTACTATAAATTTAACGCTAAGTGGATCTGATCAAGAATTTGTGGACGAAGAAGCAAATAATCAAGAAGGAAATAATAACAATCATGAAAATAATGATGGATTATTTGATCAGCCACTAAAAGATGATAAAACAACAGTTTATGTGGGAAGTAAAGAAAATTTTTATCAATTAGGTAATTTAATTGATGGATTTAATGATATACATCCTAGTTCTTATGAAATAATATCAGGAAATGAAAATAACTATTTTTCTATAGAAAAAACATTACATGCAGGTATTTTTTACTTATCTTTAAATAATAAACTAATGCTTCCAGGAGAATATAAACTTACAATTATTGCGAAAAATGGTGATAAAAAAAGTAAACCTGCTGTTTTAACTGTTGATTTAAAGAATTATGCTGAAATAGAAATAGAAAATAAAGAGTTTTCTCTTAAAGATAAATCAACAGCTAATTGGATTGGAACTAGATTAATAGAATTAAAAAAAGAAGATAGTTTTCATGAAAAAACAGAATTATCTTTAATCAAGAATTTAAATAATTTCGAGTATTTAAATATTTCTTATGAACTTGAAAATAGTGAAAACTATAAAATTTCTGAGTATCTAAATTATATGAGAAAATTATCTTATGGTGTTTTTACGAAAAAGGGTAAAAAAGAAGTTGCCGAAAAACTAACAGTTAAAATTATTGGAAAGATTCAAGACAAAATAATTTTTACTAAAACTGCAATACTAAATATTACAGAATAAAGTTAAGCCAAGTTTACTTGGCTTAATGACTACAATGCGACATAAAAATTATTTTAATAATTTTTATGTTATAAATCCTATTTTAAGACATAATTAAGGCTTATTTTATTACTATCAATACTGATAACAGTTTTCAATATTAAAAGGAAGATGAGATGAATAAAAAAATATTCTTAAAGAATAAATCTAAAACAATCTTAATGTCTATTGCCTTAAGTACATTTTTAGTTGCTTGTGGAAGTAGTAATAAAGATTCCAATCAAACTAATACAGAAAAACCTAGTGAAAAATCTAGTGAAAAACCTAGTGAAAAAAAACAAGAAGATTCAGTAAAACCTGTTCAAGTAAAAACTTTAACTGGTAAAATTGTTGATGGATATCTAGATGGTGCAAAAGTTTGTATAGATTTAAATGCAAATAGTACTTGTGATAAAAACGAACCTATTGAACTTAGTGATGATAAAGGTGCATATACTTTAAATATTAAAGATATTAAAGATATTCATAAATATTATGTTATTGCTTATGGTGGAATTGATATTGATACTGGTAAAAAGTTTACTGGTATTTTAAAAAGTTTTGCTGTAAATGATAAGATTGTTGATTTATCTCCTTTAACTACACTTTTATCTGCTAGCATTGTTTTATCTGATGATAAAGAAACTATTAAAAAAGATTTAGAAATTAAAAAAGCATTTTTAGCAAAAGCTTTTAAACTTGATATTAATGATTTAGTAAAAGACCCTTTATCTTTAGAAGATAATAAAGTTTATAAAAAAGCTTTTGCACTACAAAAAGTAGTTGAAATTTTATCTTCTATTCCAGGAGTTAAACAAAGCGATATTTATACTAAATTAGCAAAGAATATAGATCAAATCTCTGATATAGATGATTTAGTATCAATATCAATGGAAGATACTAACAAAGCAAAAAAAGCTGCTTTAAAGATTATCTCTAATGTTTCAAAACTTAAAGATAAATCTTCTCTAAAAGAAAGAAAAAATCTTGCTAAAATTATTGATAATCAAATTATTCAAGCAATTGAACACTTTCAAACATCAAATGATGAATTACTAATAGATGATATTTCTGCTAACTTTGAACAAGAAGCTGTAAAAATTACTTTAATTAAATTAGGATTAGAAGAACAATTCATTGATTCTGTTTCTGCAGCTTTAATTTCAAATAATATAGATGAAGAAGATTATTTAAATCTTGAAGTAATAAAAGATATTAAAGAGTTATCTCCTTTAGTTGATTTAAGTAAAAAAGATTCAAATATAAATGATAAACTAGTTTTATTTAAAGCAGTTTATACTAATAATGATAAACACAATACTTTAGAAATCTATTTTTCTCATAAATTTAACCAAGATACAATTAATAAACTTGAATCAATTTCATCAAAAGATGAGTTAAATAAGTTTTATAAACTTTCTGGTTTAAACTTTGAAATTAAATCATCTTCATATGATTCTAAATTATTTAGACATACTCTTGAATTTAATGAATCAAGTGCAGTAAGATTAGAGAAAAAAGTTTTATTAAAAAAACTAGCATTTGCAGATACTGATAATAAATATAATAAAGAAAACTTAAAATCTTTAGATATTTCAAGTTTTAAACCTATTCCTAAAACAGGACAAGAATTTGTATGGGAAAAATATGATGATGCATCTTATTCAGATATTGGTGCAGATTTAAAATATGAAAAAATTGATAATACTTTAAGAAGTACTGTTTCTAATCTTCAGTGGGAAGATATTCCTTTTACTTCTGGTATTAATACTAAAATCTCATTTTCTGAGGCAATCAAATATTGTGCAAAACTAGAATCTGCAAGTTTTGAAAATTGGAGATTACCAAATGTAAAAGAAGCTATGACAATTACTAGTATTTCTTATAAAAAGAATTCTATTTTTAATAACCCTATTCCTAATGATAAGCCAATAATAACTTCAACTCCTAGTACTTTACATGAAGGATATGGATTAGCAATTTCTAAAAATGGTGGTACAGGAGGATCTGCTTTAATTACAGATGTAGATAAAAACTATAGCATGAAATGTGTTAGAGATATAAATACAAATATTAAAGTTTATCCAAATACTTCAAAAGAAAATTTAATTGATCTTCAAGGTGAAAACATATCATTTGATCCAAGTACAAAACTTATGTTTCAAGATGAAAAATTCACACAAGAAGAACAAGATAATTATGGGAATAAAGATGACAAGAACATAGGGAAAACAGGTACATTTACTTATGCTATACAAACTTGTCAAGATTCTACTCAAGCTGGATATGATGATTGGAGATTACCTAATATTAATGAATTATTTTTCTCAATATCGAATGAAGGAAACAATACATTTACTAATAATTCAGGTGGAGGATTCTTAAGTTCTACTTCATCAATTGTAAATGAAGAAAGAACACCTTGGGCTCAAGATGGTTCATTTAATAGATCATATAAATATGCTTATGATACAAATAAAAAAGCAAGATTCTTTTGTGTTAGATCAATGAATGATGATACTATAAAAGATATAGAAGCAAAAAATAAGGATGTTGAATTTATTCCTCAAGCTATTAAAACTTTTTATGTAGATGAGAAAAATGTTGTTGATTTTAATATGATCCGAAGTTCATTTGGAAGATATGGATCATTTAGTATTACAAATAAAATAGCTACAAATTCTAGTAGTTATCAAATTATTACAGGTGATGAAAAAGAAAGTTTTTATTATATTGTAAGTGCAAAAAAAATATCAGAAGATGGAACAATAGAAGATAAAGAATTAAAAGATGAAAATGGTTATTTTATAAAAGATGGAGATAACAATATCAAACAAAGAGGTTCTGATATTATACTTGATAATGAGAAATATAGATTAATTATCTCTAATGGTACAAGATTTATAAAAATAAATATTACATTTACAGAAGAAATGTCAACTTATGAAGATAAAACAAAAATTGAGCATGATTTATTTACTTATGATATTGACAATACAAATAAAAAACCAAGATTTGTTATTTTTGGAATAGACAGTTATTCTGGTAAAAAAACATTAAAAACTATTGAATTTATAGAAAAACAAGCTAATGATACTGTTGTTGGACAAATTTCTTTAGAAGAAGGATCAAATGAAGAGTTAAAATTCTTTATTACAGATGAAGCAGGAGTTGAATCTTCAATATTTAAAATAAATGAAAAAGGTGAAGTTTTAATTAAAAATACAGATGAATTGATTTATGAAGGTACATCTGATTATTTAAATAAAAAGAAATTTTATGTATATGCTACTAATAAATTTGGTTCAAATAAAAATTATAACTATAACTATTATTCATGGGATGATTCACTTGAAGTAAAATCACATGAAAAAGGTATATATCTTGAACTACAATTAAAAAATCTTCCAGAAATAGAACCTACTTTAACAAATACTAATGAAAAAAGTGAATTTTTTGCAAGTGAAATAGGTAAATTATTAAAATTAAAATACTTAGTTAGTAATGAAGGGGATACAAAAATAAAATCATTTGAGATTAATTCTGGAAATGAAAATGAATATTTTGTAATTAAAGAATTATATGGTGATTTTAGCATTGTATTAAATACAGAAAAAATTGTACCTGCTGGTGAGTATATTTTAACGCTTAAAGCAAAAAATGATAAAGGAGAAAGTAATGAAGCTAGTGTAACAATTGTATTAAAAGATATACAAGCTGCTGAATTAAAAGACTCCGATTTTATTTTAACAAACAAATTAGGTTATTCTGGCGAAATTTTTGAATTTAGAGCAAATGGTTATAGCCAAGATTTAGACATTGTAAAAGAATTAAATGGATTAAAATATGATGATCTTAATTTTGAACTTGTAAAAGAAAGCTCAAATTATGAAATAAAATCATTAGGAACTAGTATGGGTATCTTCTTAAAAGAAGGTAAAACAGAAGTAGAAGAAACTTTAGAAATAAAAGTTACAGCTACATATAATGAAGTAAAATTAACTTCAAATACAATTAACGTAAAATTAATAAAATAATATTTTAGGCCTTAGGGCTTAAAATATTCAAATAAATAAAAAGAGGCATTATGAATAAATTATTACATCTATCTTTAGCAGCATGCGCAGTTTTAACACTAGCAGCTTGTGGTGGAGATTCAAGTACAAATACAGATACAGATACAATTAAAAAGATAGAAGACGTTAAAATAGATAAGAATACTATAACAGGAAGAGTTGTTGATGGATATATTAAAGGTGCAAAAGTATTCTTTGATTATAATCAAAATAATACATGGGATGAAAATGAACCAAAATCTACAACAGATGAATTTGGTAGATATAAACTAAATAATATCGATCCAACAAAAGCAAACTTTAGACATTCTATTATTGCTATAGGTGGAATTGATACGGATACAAATAAAGAACTTAAAACTATTTATAGAATGAATCCAAGTAAAAAAGATTTAAATGCACCTATTTTCATCACTCCTCTTAGTTCTTTTCAAGTATCTCTTGCATTAAAAATAGTTTCTGGTGGAAGCATGAAAGGTGTTGGACATAAAAACTTTTCTAGAATAATAGCTGAAAACTTTGGTTTAGATGAAAAAGATTTATATAAAGATCCATTAGCAGAAGGTAATGAACATATTTATAAAGCAAATGTTGCTTTACAAAAAAGTATTGAAATTCTTTCTAGTGATAATAAATCAAATGAAATTTTAGATAAATTAGCTGAATTTATTGAAGATGGTAAAACATTTGAAAATGCACTTACTTTATATTATGATGAAACTAATAATGAAAAAGTTTCTGAAGCTAAAAAATTAGTAGAATTCTATAAAAATGTATCAATTGAAGATATTAAAAACAAAAGAATTAATATTGCAAAAATAATTCAAAAGAATGTAGATAATAAATCTATTACTATAAGAATTGAAGATATTAAAAATATTAAAAAAGATATAAAAACAAATAATGCACCTGATTTAATTCCTAATGTAGAAATCGAAGGAAAATCTGTAGATGTTTCAGGAAAAGTAATTTCTTTATATCCATATGAAGCAACAGTGTTTTTAGATAAAAATAAAAATAGATTATTAGATCAAGGAGAAGCAAACACAAGTACTGATAAAGATGGTAACTATACATTAACAGTTAGTGAAGATGACTTAGACAGAATGAAAGGTAATTCTATTGTTTCAATAGGTGGACTAAATGAAAAAAATGAATCTTTTGATGGAATATTATTTGCATCTTCTGGAGATGGAAGTACAAATAATCTTAATTTAACTCCTCTTTCAACATTTAAAAACTCATCTGCGATTGCCCTATTCTCTGGAATTAGTATGCCAGGAATTTTTATGACTACATTTTCAAAAGCGGCTTCTGATTCTTTAGATATTGAATTAGATAAATTTTCAAATGATTATAGAAATGCTGATGCTAATTTAAAATTATATAAAGTTTCAAATGCACTTCAAGATATTGTAAAAGCACTATCTCTTGGAATCAAAAATGATCAAACTTTACAAGAAAGAATGGTAAATAAATATTTATACCTAAGTTCTAGTATTCAAGATAAAGCAGGAACAATTGATTCTTTATTAACAAAATATCAAGAAAGTAACAATATTAATGAAAATATAATTACTATTGCTAAAGATATCTATAAATTATATGATGAAGCAAGTGTTATTGAATTAAAAACGCAAGAATTTCAAAATAAAATAAATGAACAATTTAAAAAAGCAAAAGATTCAGCTATTGATGAAACAAGAGGGAAATTAGTAAATCTTGAATTTAATTATTCTGAAGATACAAAATTACCAAAAGATGAATTCTCAAAATATCAATGGCATTTAAATGATACAGGATCTGTTGTTAATACTCATGGAATTTATACTCTTGGAGGAAATGACCTGAATGTAAAATCACTATATGCTAAAGGAATTGTAGGTAAAGGTGTTCATGTAAGAGTTGTAGATGATGGAGTTGAATATGAACATGAAGATTTAAAAAATAGAATTGACTTAGCAAATTCATATAATGCTGAAACTGCTTTAGAAGATGGAAAAACTACTGAAGAAATTAATGATCCAACTTCTTCAAAAATTGAAGATTCTCATGGAACTCAAGTTGCTGGATTAATTGCTGCTGATGGTTCTAATAATATTGGACTAAGAGGTGTAGCACCATATGCAACACTAAGTGCATTCAAATTAAAAACTCCTACAGGTGGAGGATTAGACTTTGATCTTGATGAACTTAAAATCGCATGGTTAGGTGGAGATGATAAAGTTAGTATTGTTAATAACTCTTGGGGAAGTAGTATTGATAAATATGAAGAATATGAAGAAGTTATGAAAGAAGGTGCTACAAATATGCGTTCTGGTACAGGCACTAGAGAAGGTGAGAAACTAGGAAGAATGTATTTAATTGCAGCAGGAAATGGTGGATTTAACCAAGGTACTGTAGAAGATTATGTTGATGATGCTGTTACTTCATATTTAAGAAATTCACAATATGCAATTACTGTTGCAGCTGTAAGAAATGAAAATGTTGTAACACAATATTCAACTCAAGGTTCTAATGTATTAGTATCTGGTTATGGTGGTGGTGTTAAAAACAATACATCTGCTTTAATGGCAACAACTACAAGAACTGGTCAAAGTAAAACTACTTGGAATGATGATAAAAAGAAAAACTATACTTTTGGTTTTGATGGAACAAGTGCCGCAACACCTGTAACATCAGGTGCATTAGCTCTTGTTATGGGTGAGTGTCCAAATCTTAGTTATAGAGATGTAAAATGGTTAATTGCTCACCATTCTAAAAAGATTGATATAAATTATGAAAATAAAACAATACCAGCACCAAATGTTCCAGCATATAAAACTACTCCAGTTTTAGATTTAGATAATGGTTTTGGATATGTTGAAAATGCAGCAGGATTAAGTCATAGTAATTATTATGGTTTTGGTTTAGTTAATCCAAAAGAAATGATTGAAGCTTGTACAGCTGATAATTTTGAATTCTTACCTGAAAGATTAGAGTTAACAAAAATTACAGAAAATACAAATGATGGTTCACTTATAAGTAATGATGATAATACATCTTTAGAAATGATTAGAATTAATAGTGATAAAATCAATAAAACAGAATGGGTAGGAATTACTATTTATTCTACTATTAAAAACTTAGAAAAAGTATCAATTAAATTAATTTCTCCGAAAGGAACAGTATCAAGAATTTTAACTAATTCAAAAACTGCTTTTGAAGGAAGAGCTGATTTAGAAAATGGATATAGATTTTCTTCTGTTGCTTTTGTAGATGAAAATCCAAGAGGAACTTGGAAATTAGAAGTTACAACAAGTGATAATGATGAAAAAGGTAGAATTACGAAACTAGAACTAAACATTGTAGGATATAAAAAGGATTAAAATGAAAAAATTATTATTATTAGTAGCATTAATTGTAGGATTAAATGCAAGTGAGTTTACATACAAAAAATAAGGAAATATTAAAAAGTTATCTTATGAAAAAAAATCAGAGAATTATTTATTCTCTCAAAAAAAATCTTTTAAAGATAATGTAAAAGTTATTATTGCATTTAATAATAAAGAAGAAAGATCTTTACTTGAAAATAAATATAATTTATTAAATGGAAAAAAATTCTTTGCTTCTTATTTTATATAT
>JABSON010000098.1 GCA_013215915.1 Campylobacteraceae bacterium
CCTAAAATAAGGAATAATTAAACATTATGGAAAAAGAAAAAATATTATTAACTCAAGCCTTAGAATTTTATAAAAATAAAGATTTAGACAATGCTAAAAATAAATATATAGAAACTTTGGAATATAATCAAAATTCTATAGAAGCTCATGCAAATGTAGGTGTAATTTATAAAGCCTTAGGTGATACTAATAAAGCAATATATCATTATATAGAAGTTATAAAAATCAATCCAAAACATGTTTTAACTTATAATAATTTAGGTAATGCTTTTAAAGAAATAAAAAACTATAAAATGGCTGAAAAAGCTTTTAAAGATTGTATTAAACTTGATCCTTCAAACTTTAATGCTTATAATAATTTAGGTATAGTATACGAAAGTGCAGGACATAATTCTTTAGCAAAAATAGCTTATAAAGAAGCTGTGAGAATTAATCCAAAATTCTCAAAAGCAATTAATAATATTGGAGTTCTTTTATACAAAGAAAAAAATTATGTTGATTCTGCAAAAATATTTGAAATTACTTTAGATGTAGATCCTCAATATCATGAAGTATATTCTAATAAAGGTGCTGCATATAATAAAGCAAAAAACTATGAAAAAGCAATTGAATCTTTAGAAAAAGCAATTGAATTAATGCCTAATCACTCAGGTGCTTATACAAATCTTGGAAATGTTTATAATAAAATATTTGATTATAAAAAAGCGTCTAAACTTCACGAAAAATCTATAGAACTAGACCCAAAAGGTTCAAATGCTTATTCTAATTTAGGAACTTCTTATAAATACTTAGGTCAAAATAAAAAAGCTATTGATTCATATAAAAAAGCTATTGAAATTGATCCTAATTTTGAGAATGCACATTTTGATTTAGCAACTATGTATTTAGCGCAAGAAGACTTTTCAAAAGGATGGGCTGAGTATGAGTGGAGATTTAAAAAAGAAGAAATGATTTCTCATATGATTGAGCATAAAGATATATATTCACAAACTATGTTTGTCAATGATATGGATATAGAAGGAAAAACTCTTTTATTACACTCTGAACAAGGTTTTGGAGATTCAATTCAATTTATTAGATTTTTGGCACCTTTAAAGAAAAAGTTTAAATGTAAAATAGCTGTTAAATGTAGAGATGAATTAAAAGAATTATTTAAAAGTATAAAAGAAATTGATGTATTAGTTGGAAGAAGTGAAAAAACACCAGACTTTGATGTTCATTTACCTATTATGAGTATGCCATATGTTTTAGACATGAAATCAATTAAAGATTTACCAAAAAATAAAGCTTATTTAAGCGCAAAAGTAAATAAAGAATTTAATGTTAAATCTGAAAAAGGTAAAATTAATATTGGTATTTGCTGGAGTGCTTCTGTTACAGGTGAATCATATGAAGGAAAAGTATTTGATTTAAAATTCTTGGACTCTATTATTCTAAGTGATAAAATTAATGTATACTCACTTCAAGTAGGTCCTGAAAATGAAGATATTAAAAAACTAGGATATGAAAATAATATTATTGACTTAACAGATAAACTAACAGATTTTTCAAAAACTGCTTCTTTAATGAAAAGCCTAGACCTTGTAATTTCATCTGATACTTCAGTTGCTCACTTAGCTGGAGCTTTAAATGTTCCAGTTTGGATTCCTTTACAAAAAACTCCTGATTGGAGATGGGGAAATAAAGGTGAAATTTCACTTTGGTATCCTAGTGCTAAACTATTTAGACAAAAAAGTGCAAGAATATGGGATAGTGTATTTCAATCAATGACTGCAAAACTTTATAAAAGTTTTAGAATAAAAATAAAATAAATAGGTATCTTATTGAAACCATTAAATAACAATGAACAAATCCAAGAGTTAGAAAAAGAAGAAGAATATTCAAGAGAAGAATATTCTTTACTTTATTCACTAAAAAATATATTAGACTTTTATTTTGGAGAAATATCTCTAGAAACAATACTAACTTTATCTGCTGTATCAAATGCTGGTTTTACAGATGAATTATTAGTTGATGTATGTGCAGAAGTAGGTCTTACGTCTGTAATAAAAGATATAAAAGTAGACGATATTCCAAATCATTTTTTTCCTTGTATAGTATTTGATAAAAAAGGTAATGATTTTGTATTACTAAAAAAAGACAAAGATGTACATTTATATGATCCAAGATTAAATGAAAAACTAATCCAAAATAGATCATCTTTAAAAAAGTTTAAAAAAGCAATTCTAATTTTTAGAGATCCACAAAAAGAAAAAGTTCTAGATGAAACAAGATCAAAAGATTGGTTTTGGAATCCTGTAAAAACTTTTTGGCGTTCATATATTGAAATTGGTTTATTAACATTTTTTATTAATATCTTTGCCCTTGCTGTGCCTTTATTTACAATGAGCGTATATGATAGAGTTGTTCCTAATAATGCAACAGAAACTCTTTTTGTATTAGTCGTAGGTGTAGTTATAATTCTATTATTTGATATATATTTTAAAAGTGTAAGAAATCATATTATTGAAAAAGTTGGAAAAAAACTAGGTGTTTATTTAGAAGAAGAGTTAATGAGACGAATGTTAAGTATAAAATCTCAATATGATAATATGCTAACAGGTTCAAAAGCAAATCTTTTTAGAGAATTATCTCAAATTAGAGATTTTATTGCAACAAAATCTATTTTACAAGTTATTGATTTACCATTTTTCTTTTTAGCTGTTACTGTTATTTTTATAATTTCACCAGCTGTTGCCGCTGTTCCAGTATTTGTAGCTTTATTTATATTAGTATTTAATGTAATAATGCAAATTCCAATTTCAAATTTAAGTAAAAAAAATATTGAAAATGTTCAATCAAAACATTCTTATTTAGTTGAAACGATACAAGGGGCGGAGATAATTAAATTGTCAAATGCTAATTCTTCAAAACTATTTAACTGGAGAAAAATAATTGCTGTAACTGATAGCATATCTTTAAAAATTCAATCATTAAATGTGTTTTCAATGAATTTATCACAAACTGTTGTTCAGTTTGTAACTATGTTAGTAATAGTTGTAGGTGTCTTTGAAATTGCCGAAAAAAACTTATCAGTTGGTGGTTTAATTGCAGTTACCATTCTAGCTAGTAGGGCTATGGTTCCTATTATTCAAACATCAATGATGGTAATTCGTTTTAAAGAAATAAAAGAATCATTAAATAATATTAATGAGTTTTGGCATTTACCTGTAGAGAATGATAAAAATCTTGAAATTGGAATTGGAAAATTAAAAGGTGATATAGAATTCTCAAAAGTAAATTTCTTTTATAAGAATGCAAAATATCCTTCTTTAGATGAGTGTAATTTAAAAATTAAAGCAGGTGAAAAAATTGGAATCATTGGTCAAACAGGTGCGGGTAAAACAACATTTTTAAGGCTTCTTACAGGACTTGATCAAGTATCTTCTGGATCAATATTTTTAGATGGACATGAAATATCAACACTGCATCCTGTTGAAGTTAGACAAAATATTGGTGTAATGCCACAAGAGCCTTTTTTATTCTCAGGAACTTTAAAAGAAAACATTGAACTTTCAGCTCCAATTTCAAAAGAAAAAATGTCTCAAGTTATCAAACTAACAGGACTTGAAGATTTAGTTAAAAAATCAGGTCAGGGTGATTCATTACAAGTAGGGGAGAGAGGATCTAATCTTTCTGTAGGGCAAAGACATTTAGTTGCTCTTGCTCGTGCTATATTAAATGACCCTTCTATTATAATATTAGATGAACCAACAACAGGACTTGATGTTGGATTAGAAAAAACTTTAATTACTCATATGAAACAAATTTTGAAAAATAAAACTTTGATAGTAATAACACATAGGTTTGCAGCTTTGGAATTAGTTGATAGAGTAATTGTTTTAAATAATGGAAAAATCGTAGCAGATGGACCAAGAGATAGTGTATTAGCAGCACTAAGCCAAAAGAAGTAAATATGAATAATAAATTGTTTGAAGAGAGTAAGTGGAATTATTATGTATCAGTAATTCCAATAATGTTATTTTTTATAAGTTTTTTAACTTGGGCTTCTTTATCTTCAGTTGATGAAGTAGTAAGGGGAAGCGCAAAAGTAGTTCCTTCTTCTCAAACTAAAGTTTTACAAAACTTTGAAGGCGGAATTGTTAAATCAATAAAAGTACAAGAAGGTGATAGTGTTAAAAAAGGGCAGATAATATATACTTTATCAAATGCATTTTTTAAAGCTGATCTTAAAACAAAAGAGATTGATTTATTAGCTTATAAAGCTTCTGAAATACGGTTAAAAGCTTTTATTAATGGAAAAGAAAAGATTAAATTTCCAAAAGAGTTTATTGGAAAAATACCAGATATTATAGAAAATGAAAAAAACATATTTTATGAAGATTTACAAAATAATAAAACAAAAATATCAATTGCAAAAGATAGACTAAAACAAAAGCAGTTTAAATTAACAGAAATGCAAACAAAGTTTGAAAACTTAAGTATTGAACTTAGTTTAGCTCAAGCTAATATGAAGATTCAAGAAAATTTATATAAGAAAAAAGTTGTATCTCAAAAACAATTTATTAATGAATTATCTAAAAAACAAAATATTGTTACAAGATTATCAGTTATAAGAAATAGTATACCTATTATAAAAGAAGAAATAAATGAAGCTAGAAGAAAAATACAAACAGTAAAATCAGAAATTAGATCTAAGTATTTATCAAAATATTCACTTCTAAAAACAGAAATTAATAAACTCATTGAAAAAGGTAGGGCTAACTCAGATAGAGACTTAAGAAAACATGTAGTGTCACCAGTAAATGGTGTTATTAATAAACTGTATTTTTATACTATTGGTGGAATTGTAAAACCAGGTGATAAAATGGCAGAAATCACTCCAGTTGATGATTCTTTAATAATTGAAGCTAAAATAAAAACTTCTGATAGAGCTTTAATTTGGAGAGAACAAACTGTATCTATAGAAATAACAGCTTATGATTTCTCAAAATATGGTTTATTAGATGGAAAAATAATATCTATTTCACCAGATAGTTTTGAAGATAGAAGTGGAAATGTATTTTATATTGTTAAAGTAAAATCTGATAAAAGTTCTTTTGCTAAGAATTTACCAATCTTGCCAGGTATGTTAGCAAATATAAATATTCTTACGGGAAAAAAGACAATTTTACAATATATTTTAAAACCTCTAAAAAATATAAAGAAAAATGCATTAATTGAACAATAAAATTATTTTTTGTGTGATTTTATTATAATTTATTTATTTATTTTGTACTATAATTAATACAGGAATAAGAATTATTATTATATTATGCATAATTATTATTTTTAAGGAATACAATGTTTAGTTTTCTGAAACATTTACAAAATTTAAGTCAAAAATTAAAAAGAAAAAAAGGACTTTGGTTTACACTTTTAGCTGCTGTCTCAATTGCCGGGATATTTACATCAATGATAACTTTATCATTTATGACGCAGAATGTATCCGAAGAAATATATGAAAATATTTCTCAATCATATAATAAAAGTATTAGAAATAAGATCTCAGAAAGAGAATTGAATTTTAAAAAATCATTATTAATTATAGAAAGTGACAAGTCATTTTTAAAAAGTATTACAGAAAATGCTACTGCAAAAATAAAAGTTAAAATAGATTCATATAACAAATCATTTCGTGAAAATAATTTTGTAGGAAGTAAAATTACTTTTTATCCTTCTTTAAATAAAATTAATCAATATAGAAATAGTGTTTCATCGGTAATTGAACAAAAAAATTCTAATTTTGGAATTGAAGTTTTAGCTGAAGGTGTATTTTTATTATATTTAAATCCAATTATTATAAATGGAAAACTAATTGGTGTTTTAGAAATTAGAGAACCTTTAGATACATTTAAAAATGATTATGCAAGAGAAAGTAAAATATATTTATTTTTACTTGATCAAAAAATGTTGAATAAATTATCAAATGTAATTAGAAATAAAGAATACAAAGAAATTGTAAGAGAATTATATGTTAATAAATTTAAATATAATACACTATTTTATGGAAAAATTTTAGAAGATGGAGAAAAAGCTTATTCTAAACTTCTGAGTAAAGGATATTCAGTAGATAAACTTTATTTTAAAACATATAGAAAAATATCTGATATTAATGGTAATAATATTGGTGTTGTTGTTTTAGGTGAAGTAGTAGAAGGCTCAGGAGCTTTTGTGAATATTGTTGATAATTTAACTAAAACTGTAACTACAGTTGCGCTTGGTTTAGTTATCTCTATACTATTATTTATGTTTTAAGGTGAATCATGAGACGTATTAAAATACTTAAGATATATTTTATTTTTATTCTATTTATGGCTTTTTTAATTTTTTCAAATTTTAATGTTATAAAAATATTCTTTTTGGCAACAATTACATTTAATTCAGCAATTTTAACAATATTTTTAATTGGTGTTTTAATTGTTTATCAATCTGCAATTAAACTAACAATGTTATCAGGAACTTTTGGAATTCTAGCCTATAAAAAAGGAAGAGAATTAGAATTTTATTTAGAAGGTATTGGTAAAATTCTTCCTGCCACTCTTGCGTTAATGTTTACCTCAAGAGCAAAAAAAGGTGTCTTATATTTTACAGCAGATGAAGCAAAAGATGTAACTCAATGGTTAGATAATCAATTTTTTAACCAAAAATCTTATACAAACTTTTTTGTTGGAACATCTTTAATGTTAGGTTTATTTGGGACATTTACAGGTCTTCTTGTAGCTATTGATGAAATGGGTGCAATTATTTTATCATTCGGTGGAGATGATATAGATATTGGTGAAGTAATGACAAGTTTTTCAGGACCATTAGGCGGAATGTCAATTGGTTTTGCATCATCTTTATTTGGAGTTGCTTCTGCAATTATTTTAAATATCTTGCAATATATTCTAACTAGAAATCAAGCTGCTTTTTTAGATGATGTAGAAGATTGGTTAAAAGGTAAAATAATTGAATCTCAAGGATTAGATACTATTAAAGAAATAAAAGATGCTGAAATAGGGTTAATTACTAAATCAAATAATTCGGGAGGATCTGAAAATACTAGTGGTTATTTAAGTATTTTTGTTGAAAAAATGAGTGATTTTACAGAAAAAATTGAAGACTCAAATAAAAAAGCTGATGATATCTATGAATTATTAAGTGAAAATTTAGATGATACAAGTAAAAATAATGAAAAAGAAAATTTATTATTAGAAAATATGCTAAATAATTTAAGAGAATTAAATATTAGTCAATTTTCAAACTCTTCAATGATGGAAGAATCTTTACAAGAAATATCAAATGTAATTATGGCTGAACATAAAACTATGAAAAAATCATTATTATTACAAGAAGAAAATAATGCTATGTTAATAAAAATAATTTCTTCATTAAATACAAAAATTGATAATATAGAATTATCAATTAAAAAGTAAATTAATGTCTAAACATGAAGAAGAATTTAATCCATGGCCTTCTTTTGTGGATATATTTTCTTCAGTAATTTTAGTAATGCTTCTATTTTTACTAGTAGTACTTGTAAACTTAGCTTATTATGCACAATTTTCTTATAAAGTTGCATATACAGGATCTATTTCTTCTAGTGATTTAATTATAATAGATAAGGATACTATTAAAAAAAGTTCTGATACTATTAAAAAGATAGAAAAAGAAAAAAAAGAACTTGAAATAAGAATTAGAAAGTTAAAATTCAATCAAAGATTTCAGTCACCATTAGAAAAAGAATCAGAATTAATATCTGGAGGAATTGATGTTAATACTGTAAAAGATGATGAACTTGTATCTCAAAAATTAATCAAAAGTGAAAATTATTTATTAATTACCTATAAAAATAATGAGATTTTTGTTGATAATGTAATAATGAAAAAGATTCAAAAATTTCTTACATTAGCAACAAGAAAAAATAAAAACCATACAATATCAATACATGCATATGATATGTTAGGACAAGTTAGTGCAACTATAACAAAACAAATATCATTAGCAAGATCAATAGGTACAAGAAACTTAATTAGAAAAATGGGTTATAAGAAAAAAGATGTAAGAATTGATTTAAGATCAAAAATAATTATAAAAGAAAAAATTAATAAACAAAATGGATATTTAATTATAAGGATTAAAAAATAATGAAGTATATTTTAATAAAAACGATTCTTGTTTTTTTATCTTTATTTTCTTTACTAAAAGCAGAGCATAAAAATGATTTAATTCAAGAAAAAAGAATATATAAATTCATGTCTTCACTTGATTTAAATAAAAGTATTTCAAAATCTGAAATACCTTCTTATGTATTGATTAATAAAAAAAGGGTTTCTTATATAGATAGTGAAACTAAAGATATAAATAAATTTCAAAAAGTAAAATTAATTGATGTTGTTTTAGAGTCTATTTCTAATAGTGATTTATTAAAAGCTGCAAGAGAAAAAGTTGTGCAAACACAACTTAGACATGAAAATGCAAAATCTGGTTTTTATCCAACTTTAAAAGCTCAATATAGTATGTCTAAAACAAGACATACTCCAGGTCCAGAAGGAAAAGCAGGAGTAAATGGAGAAGAAGCTGAACCTGATCAGAAATATGAGTCTTGGAATGATAGATCATATAAAATAACTTTAAAACAGAATCTATTTGCAGGTGGTGCTAATTATTATGATATTAAGAGTATATATGAAAAATTAGAAGTTGCAAAAAACCAATATAAAATAACTTTAAATGATGAAATTAAAAAAGCAACGAAAGCATATTTTGGAGTTGTATTTTCAAATAGGTCAGTAATTGTAAATGAAAGAAACTTTAAAAAATTAAATAAAATTTTACAAATTACAACAATTAAATATGAAAATGGTGCTTTGTCTTTAGGTGATATAACATCAATTAAAGCAAATGTCGCAAATGCTAAAACAAAACTATTAAAAGTTAAATCAAAATTTTTACAAGCGATAAAATATTATGAATATATTGTTGGTATAAATTTTGTAAAAACTTTACCTTATGAAAAAAACTTTGATATTGAATTTCCTAATTTTGATAGTTTATATAAAAGATCTTTAGCCCAGAATAAAAATCTAATCAATTATTATAAAAGTATAAGTGCGGAAAAATATAGATTAAAAAATGCAAAAGCAATTTTTTCTCCAACATTAGACTTTACTTTATCTTATGAAAGATTGTTAGAAAATAAAGATTTTGAAAAAGATTCTTTTGAGCAAACGGGTGATTTAGTTGGTGAACTTAAATTATCTTATAACATATATAATGGTGGAGTTGATAAAAATAAAGTTTTAAAAAGCCTTAGTATTATTAGAGAATTAAATTATAAATTAAATGAAGAAATTAGAAAAATCAAGTGGAATTTATCAAAATTATATACTTCTGTTTCATCAGTTAAAGAAGCATTAAAAAGTAATACAAATGAAGTTATTTCTTCACGAGAAATGGTTCGAGCAAATTGGGAATCTTTTGAATTGGGTGAAAAAGATTTACAAACATTATTACAAGGGCAAAGACAATTAAATAAAGCAGAGTTAGAATTAGTACATCATGAAAAAAGTTTTGCTAATGACTTTTTTACTATACTTGATTTAAGTGGTGATTTAAGTTCATTTTTTGATTTAGATCCTGATAAATCTAAGTTTATTGATTTTAATAAAAGTTATTATAAAGATATTACTTATGTTCAAACAGACAATATAAAATTAAAAAAACAAAAAGATTTAAATGTAATATTAGAAGCGAAAGCGAAAGAGAAAATAGATATAGAAAAAAAATCTATTTTAGAAAATATAAAAGATTTTATTGATAAGTTCTTAAAATTTAAAGAGAATACTTAT
>JABSON010000099.1 GCA_013215915.1 Campylobacteraceae bacterium
TTTATTAGGAAAATTAGAATTTTTAAATATTTCATCAATGAATATTTTTAAACTATATGATGAAAAAAAATGTTTTGAAATAAAATTTACTGAAAAAGTAAGTGAAGCAGATTTGTATTATGTAGATGAAATTGTTAAAAACTCTTTTGATATGAAATTAAAAGTAAAATCAACAATACCTATAATAAAAGAAAATGATATTTTAATTGATTGTAATCATACTTCATATTTGGCATCTATGAAAGTAAAAACAAAAGATCAAAAAGGATTATTGGCTTTTATTGCTAAAACTTTTGATGATTTTGAGATAGAAATTGAATCTGCTAAATTATATACAAGTAGAGGAAAAGCTAGAGATTTATTTTTAATTGAAAAAACAGATTCATTTTGTTCAAATACTGAGAATATAGTTAAACTTCTTTGTCAAAAAAATTAAAACAAGGGACTGTTCAATATTTTGTGTAACCATCTAGTAATTACTAAAGTTCTAAATTGACAGTGTATTGATTCTATAATATTAGTTCCATAATTTCTCTTCTAATATATTCTTGATATTAGTAATAAATTGATAAATTGTCTCATTTATTTCACCAAGAAGTAAAAACAATAGGATATTTTTTTCAAGTTTATCTAGTTCAAATTCAGATTCTTCTTTTGTAAGGGCTAAAAATCTTAAATAATTTCTTATTTCATGTCCTATTCAAAGTTGTACTTGGGTATTTAGAAATACTTAGTTTATTACTTAAGGAAAGCCTTTATTCCATCTATTGATTCTATTAATAGATCTTGATCCAGGATAATTAAGATCTGTTAGTACATGTAGAGAGAATTTAGTTCATTCACTTTCATTTAAATAAAGTTCTAATATCTCTTTTTTACAATCAACTATAACACCAATAACTGTATAAAAATCTTTATAATGAATTATCAAGAAATACAAGGGGATATACTTCTTCTAAAGGTCTAGTTTTCCATTCTTGAAGCATTGCAGTATTTTGTCAGTAATTATTCTTCTTGTGGCTTTAAATAAGCCTACACAATAAAAGTCTTCTATATATTAAGATATTTGAGAATATGGATTTTCTAAAGCATATAATGAAGTATTTTATCTTCAATACTAGTTTGGTTTTTCTTAACTATTTATGGTTCAAAGTTTCCATTTCTCGTTCTTTGAACATCAAAATAAAATGAACAACCTTAACTTTTCATAGTCTTTTTTGGAATAAGCATTTTACGATTTGTATTTAAATATTTTACTAAATATGAATCTATTTCTACTGAAAATTCAGATTATGTTAAATGATTGACTACTTAACTTTATGATCCATCTTTTCTAGTAATACTTTTGTCAGCTTTCATATCTTTTGCAAATTATTCAGCATCTATTTCTATATTCATCTTTGTGTCATTTAGTGTTTTTTATTTTACCGAACTGACACAAAGTTTCTAATACCCTCGAACAATATTATTTTATATGTCTACTTCTATTGAAGAGTCAATAAATATCTTAATTTGTGAGTTAACATCAAACGTTGAATAAACTTCAAATTCTTCATTATCTATTTTTTCAGAAGATAATTTATTCCAATTATCTTCTCCTCCTTTTAAAATTAGTTTTTCTTCTGATTCTACAAAAGTAACAAACTCATACTCTTCTTCAATTGAAAGAACATTAGATAAATCAATATCATTAGAGTTATTAATTTCTGTTAATGTATCACTCTCAACTTTCACAGCTTTTTCTAAATTAATATCATCTTCTAATACTAAATCACTAGCTTCTGTTTTAAACCAAACATCTGCTACTTCTTTTTCATTACCTTCATTATCTAGGTATATTGATTTTAATCCAATTATATTTCCATTTGAATCTTCATTTGAGCTAATTGTTTGAAGTGATATTTCTGATATATTTGAGTCTTTTAAACTTAATAACTCACCTTCATCAGTTGTTCCATCTGAGTTCATATCTTTCCATACTTTTAATTCATTAAATTTTTCATCAAGTGAGTTTATTACTCCATCTTCATTTGAGTCTAATTCTCTTAGCGCTTCATATCCATCATTTGCTTTTGAACCATCATTTTTAATAGTTTCTTCACCAAATAATTCGGACGCATTATTAATAATTCCATCATTATTTATGTCTCTTACTAATAAAGCATCATCTTTTCCAACCCATCCTGTTAAATCTAGATCACCATCAGCATCAATATCAAATTTCACACCATGTTCTAAAGATATTGTTTCTATACCATCATTATCTAAGTCAAGAATTATTGGTGTTTTATAAGTAGATTTATCAAAGTTTAATTTAATATCTTCTATTGAATCAGGACTAATTGTTAAAAGTGAGAAATTATCTATTCCCCATGACTCGTCTCTACTTCCTTGATCTAGTTTTGATATTAATTCTATTTTTACTAATCCATTTTCATCTGCTTTATTTATTATAAAATAATGATGTTTTTCATCATTACCATTATAATACCTATCTTCATAAGTTCCTAATTCTCCTATTTTTTCGCCACCATCTTTAGAATCATCTAAGAAAATGCTAGGATTAATGTATCCATTAAATTTGTCTTTCGCTATAAGTTCATTATTTATTTTTACACTAAAAGAATCTGCCTCTTCATCCCAAGAATCTATTTCATAAAAATCAAATTCTATTTTAACATCTTCATTTGCATGATCTGCTCCTAAATCAAATGTTTTATAAAGTTTAGTATTTCCATGTAGACCATTATATTCATCAGAACCAGGAAAACCACCTAAATAATTTCCTGTATTTTCATTTCCATATCTTAATTCGGCATCTACATTATACATTTTTGAATAAATAGAATCACCTTCAAAATCTATTTTCCAACCATCTGTGCTTACTTCAAAATCTTCTTCAATTATAATCTGAGAATCTAAGGATTTTATATTGTTTACTTCATCTATAACAATTTCTCTTGTAACTAATTTAACTGTTCCATTAATAGTTAGATCACTTCCA
The DNA here is from genome assembly GCA_013215915.1 of Campylobacteraceae bacterium. Classification (GTDB taxonomy): domain Bacteria; phylum Campylobacterota; class Campylobacteria; order Campylobacterales; family Arcobacteraceae; genus NORP36. The sequence continues at coordinate 3,005 of JABSON010000099.1, forward strand.
CTACCGCTTAAATCTGTAATTTTTCCATCATCTGTTATACTGTCCATACCCCAATGAGCTTTTTCTTTGCCATTTACTGATATTTTAACATCTAAGTATTCTCCATTAAATGATTGATTACTATCAAAACGTCCTCCAATACTATCTTGCTCTTGACCAAAATTTAAAATAGCATTACTTCCATCAATAATATGTCCAGCTTTAAATGTTCCACTATATACTTCAATTCCATCAATATAAAATTTCGTTTCTCCAGTAGAACTTTCCCAAGATGTTCTTATATCATGATCTTTTCCATCAAGAATATTTTCAGAACTTAAAGATCTATATGAACGCCCAATATATAAATAAGGTTTACCTGCTGAATTTATCCAAATAAGTACTTCATTATGAGATTGTTCATTTGCGTAACTTAATAAACTAGTTCCTCCAGATGATGGTCTATCAGCATTTATACTCATGCTAATATCAAATGAAGTAGCATCTCCAAATATTTTTTGTGCATTTTCTAATTCTAAGTAATTTTCAGTATTACTTCCTTCTATTGAAATTACATTATATGTCGTATCATTTGGGTTTATATTTTCTTTATCTGTATTTCCACTTGTACTTATTGCCGTAACATTAAAATCAGGTAAATGTTTACCACTATTTACTAAGTCAACTCCTATTTGGCTTAATGTTATTATTCCATTATTATCAATTTTAAAATTATCATTATCAATTGAATATGTAATATCTCCATCATCTATATCATCTGTACTTGCTTTTGCTACTACAGTATTTATATCTGCTTGGCTTTTTGTAATTATGTATTCTGTTTCAATATCTAAGTTTAATCCTTCATTGATAGCTGTGATTATTGGTGTTACTGTATCTCTAGATGTAAACTCATCATCACTTAATTTTATTGAAATCTCAGGAAGTATTCCTCCTGAATTAACTAACTCTGCACCTGCTTGTGTTAGTACAATTTTATCTTCTGATATTTCATAGTAAGCATCTGTATTCTCTAAAGTTAGTATTGCATCACCTTCTTCATCTTGAATATTTATACTTGCTACTTCTTTTCCTTTTACAGTTGAAACATCATCTTCTATTATTGTTTTTATATCAACTATTTTTACAGTTAAATCATGATTTATATTTTTAGCTTGATTTTCTATTATTTCAAATACTTCCCTTCCTTGATTTAATAAATTTTCTTTTTCTTCTTCATTTTCTTCTAAAACTAATCTTTGCTTTTCTCTAATAAGATTATGTTTATAATCAATTTCACTACTTATATTTTGAGCATAAATAAGATCTGATTGTATTTCAACAGAAGAAGATGATGCTTCTAATAGACCATATAAGCTATCAAAATTATCAATTATTACACCATTACTAACTTCTGAATTAGTACTTTCTTCCAATAAACTTTTTAGTCTATCTATAATATTATTATCATGATAATTTGAGTTTAATACTGTTTCTTCAAGTTCTCTAAAACCTTCTTCATCATTAACAATACCAAGTATACTTTTGTAATTTTGATTATTCAAGTTTTGAGTTTCTGTAATTAAAGGAATCATACCTTTTAATATAACTTTAATTCTTTCACTATTAACTACAAATATAATTTCAATTGATTTACCACTATCTATAATATTAAATAAATAGTCTGAATGTGAGTTGTCAAAATATAGTTGTTCACCTTTTACTGGCTCCAAAATTATATTTTCTGTAATTTCCTGTGTTTTATATGTTCCATCATATGTTCTAATAAATAGTTTCAAATACTTTTTCCTCTCTATTATGCTGTATAAAATACATCTATATATATTTATACTATAATAAAGTCTCCAAAAAGTTTCTACATATCTTTTTTTGAATTCTTTTACTTTTAATTATGTTAATTATTGATTTTAATAAGTTAGATAAGTGGGAAAGAAAAAATTTTATTAATTAAATAAAAATTTAATAATAAAAAAATTTCTTATATAATAGATAAACAAGTGTTTATCATTAAGATTAAAAAAAGAATCTTTTAGATTTCAACATCAATAGATGATTCAACAAATATCTTAATTTGAGAATTAACATCTATATTTGAATACACTTCAAATTCTTCATTATCTATTTTTTCATGAGTTTCATGAGTCCATTTTTTCTCACCACCATTTAAAATTAATTTATCGCTAGATTCTGAGAAAATAAGATATTCTTCTTCAGAAGATAATATTTCTTGAAAATCTAGTTCATCTGTACTTTTAAAATAAGTATTTGTTGGAACTTCTTCTTTTTTTGCCATATTTAAATTAATATCATCTTCTAATACTAAATCATATGCTTTAGTTTCAAACCAAACATCTGCAGCTTCTTTTTCATTTCCTTCATTATCAATATAACTAGATTTTAATCCTATAATATTTCCATTTGATGTTTCATTTGAACTAATTGTTTTAAGAGATAGTTCTGATACATTCGCTTCTTCTAAGCTTAATAATTCACCTTCATCTGTTTTGCCATCTGAGTTTGTATCTTTCCATATTTTTAATTCATCAAAGTTTTCATCAAGTGAATTTATAACTCCATCAGAATTTGTATCTAATTCCTTTAATGCTTCATATCCATCACTTGCTTTTGAACCATCATTTTTTATTGTTGAGTCACCAAATAGTTCGGATGCATCATTTATTATTCCATCTTGATTTATATCTCTTACTAATAAACCATCATCTGGTCCTACCCATCCTGTTAAATCAACATCTCCATCTGAATCTATATCAAATTTAACTCCAGTTTCTAGTGATAGTGTTTCTATTCCATCATTATCTAAATCAAGGATTATTGGTGTATTATAGGTACTTTCAGTATCTATTATTTCAAAACCACCTTTATTTTTTATTAGTATAGACTTAGCTAAATACTCACTAGTACCATCACTGTATATAGCTTTTACATTAATTATTTGATCTTTATTTATATATAGATTCATTTCTAACTTAATAGAATCATTATCTGTTTGATAATGCCTTCTTATTAGTACTCCATCTAAATAAAATCTAAATTCAACATCATTATCAAATCCAGATATTTTATTTAAGCTGATACTTTCAACACCAACCCCTTCTGTCCATCTATCTTCAAAGCTATTAATAGATAACTCAGGATTTTCTTTTCCAATAATATTAATTATTCCAGTTTTAATATCATCTTTATAATTATAAGAGGTAAATGCAGAAATACTTAAACTATCATTTCCTTCTCTTACTTCATCGTTAATAAGAAGTTTAAGTCTTGCAGATAAAGAGTCTACTCCTTTAGGTACAGAAACAGTGGCTAAATTATTTAAAATATCTACAGATTTCCATTCTCCATTAATTTTCACTTCTAAATTAGAGTAGTCATAATTACTTGCAGTAGATAAATCACTAGAATTTATTTCTATTCTTAATCTTGTATCACTTGCAGTTATAGAATCAAAGTTTATTATAAATTCAGCTTCTTTTCCATCATCATAATGAGAAGCTGTAACTATACTTGACACATTAGAAATAGAAGCTATTTTTATATTTACATAACCATTTGCCTCATCGCCATCAGAATCTTTTATTATATATGACAATTTTAAGTCTGAAATTAATGATTCTACACCATTATTTATAATTTCATATTTAGGAGTATCTGTATTAATATCTTTTGCAACAATTTGCAATAATATTTCATTGTTAATTGAGTCTTTTGCTACTAATATTAGATTGTTTTCATCAGAAACAGACCATATTATATTCTTATCTGATACATATTCTATATTTTCAATATCCCATTTAAAAGGATCTTTTTCATTTGATCCTTCTAATCCAAAATTAAAATTAAATTCCATTATTCCTGTTATTGAATCATCTGGATAAATTAGTTCAACTTTTGTTCCCATACTTTTTAATAAAGTATCTGTTAATTTTTCAAAATCTTCCTCAATTATTGGATTTACTCCATTATTAATCCCATTACCTTTGTATGAAATAACTTTTAAATAATCCTCATTTATTGAAGCACCCATACCAACAGAATAAACTTCATCTAAATTTTGATTTGCATAAAATTGCCAATCATTAATAATTTGATCTCTAATACTTCCTGATTCGCCATCTGAAAGCATATAATAAATATTTTTATCTGCTTCTGGAATATCATCAATTTTTAATAATTCTTCTAATGCTGATTCATATGATGTTCCTCCGGCATTAGTAGCTGAAATATTAGTCAAGTAATGCATTATTTCATCTCCTTTTAGCCAAGTAGATGATTTAGCAGTATTTTCAAATTCTATAAACTTAACATTCAATTCTCCTTGAGAAGAATAAGCATTTATTAATTCTTTTACAGCATCTTTTGCATACTCAATTGGTGTTTTTTCTAATGTTTTAACATAAATACCATCAATAAATACATCTTTGCGAATCATACTTCCAGAGATATCAAGAGTTATAATTAGATTTGAAGAAGCAAAACTTTCTTTTATACCTATATCGATAGCACTATCTTCTGCGCTTGGAGTTGGCTCTATAATTTTTATAACTTGAGAAATCTCTTTAAAATTATTAGATTCTAAATTATCATTTTTTTCTGTAGCCCTTGCTGTTATTGTTAAATCAAAATTATTTTTATTATCAAGAGGAACACTTAATATTATTTTTTCACTATAATTTTTAATTGTATTTACTGGTAAACTCCATGTCCCATCAGAATTTTTCATTCCAATATTTAAACTAGCATCATTTGGAATATTATTAATTACTAATGTTAAATTTTCACTTCCATCCATATCTGATAGTTTTGATTTAATATCAATTTCGTAATCAAGTACTTTTATATTTTCATTAGTATTTATTTCTGGCTCGGATACAGATACATCAAGAGTAGGTTTATCTGCAATTGCTTCAACATTAATATCTAGATGAGCAAATATTCCTGTATTCGTTTTATATGCAACTGTCGGTAAACTTCCAGAATAATTAATACCAGCTTTAAATTCATATGAGCCATCAGCGTTAATAATTAGAGTTCCTTTATCATTACTATAATTTGCTGTTTCTCCTGCTTTATAATTCATATCATCAACAGTAAACGAGATAACTACTAAATTATTATCTACGTCTATGTCATTATCTAATAAATTTCCATTTATCATTTGACTATCTTCATTAATATTTAATATATCATCTTTTAATATAGTTTTATCATCATTTCCTAAGATAGAAATTTTTAAACTTTTTTCAATAACATTTCCTGCGTTATCTTTAACAAAATATTTAAAGTAATCAAGCAAACTATCATTATTATTTAAAGAATCTACTTCAGAATTATTATTATTTAATACAAATTCATAGTGTCCATTACTTTTATCAATATTTAACGTTCCATATGTGCTATGCTGAACTAATTGTGTTTTATTATCTATAAATATTTCTTCTTCAGAATTATTAGTTAATAATTTTCCTCTAACAAAATCGAATCTAAATGGTTTTCCATCAGGATTGTAAGTACTATTATCAAATCCACTCTCATGTATCTTATGAGATTTATTATCAACTATAACAATTGTATCAACATCATATTCAATACTATTATGAATAATAATCTTATTTACGCCATCACTACCTTCAGCTCTAATTTCTATTTTTGAACTTATATCATTTAAAGTTTTTAGATCCGCACCTAATACATTTAGTATTAAAGAAGAGCTATCATCACTAACAATACCTGTATATACTTTATTATTAATGATAAGTTCAATACTAGCACCAGAATTTATGTTGGTATCTTCAATTGATACTAAAATTTCGATTTCTTGTTCTTCTAGTTCTTTTGTTAATAAAAATTTATTTCCAGAGTTTACTTCCACTCCAGCTATTTCTTTAATATAAGCTTGACCCCATATTTCTTCTGTATCTGATTTATTTCCTGCTTTATCTATTACATATGCAGTAGCAGAAGCAATAAGAGAATCCGTAAAAGTCACATAATCATTAGCAATATCTTCTTTTGTTAATTCATGAACTATAAAATTATTATCATCTAAATTATCTCTATTTAAATATATTTTATCTCCAATTTCAAAATCTAATTTAGAATCTAAGAAAACTTTTACTACATAATTTTTTGATGAACTATGATCTTGGTAATATTCTAATTCTAGATGTAATTTACCTATTTCTATATCACTATCAGGTGCAAATTTGATTACTTCTGCTGAAGTATTTCCAATGTGATTTGTAATACTAACAGTCACTTGTGTATCTGGTAATATCTCAATCTCTACAAGTTTATTTATAATATCATTTTCATTTAAAACCTGATCCTTACCATTAATTGTTAATATATCTCCTACTTTTGTATCATCAGAAAGCTTTATATTTGTAGTAATAGTTTTATCACTTCCTAATTCAGCTGCATTAAAAATTCCATCAGAATTATTATCACCTAAAAATTCTATTGTTGGAGATGCTACTGTTAAATCGAATGAGATTGTATGTTCTTGTGCATTTGAAGTGATTTTATTTCCAGCTGTATCATTTGATTGAACTTTTGCATCAATTGTAGGATCTGATTTTAAGTCTGATGTTTGTACATCTACTTTATATGTTCCATCTGCATTAACTTGTGTTTCATAATCTGTTCCATTTACTGTTACGATTACTTTATCATTTGCTTTGATATCTCCACCGTTTGCAGTTCCACTTACTTCAATTGTAGTATCTTTTGATTCAAGTGCATTTATTACATCATCATTTGAAACTGTATTTATTATTACTGTTGCCTCTTGATCAGTTTCATCGAATGAGATTGTATGTTCTTGTGCATTTGA